>SFKY01000049.1 GCA_004554665.1 Bacteroidales bacterium | reverse complement strand
TATACCATCATCAATATGACCGAGTCGGACAGCCTCCGCAACACCAGCGGCTATTACAATAATATCCGGGTGATGCTGAACGATCCCTATACCGACAAGAACGGCAAGACCTATAAGAACTATGGTACCTATGTGATGCATAAGTTCTATGAGGACAAATCATACTTCAAGAACTCGTATAACTTCATACACAATGTGGTGCCAGGCTTCTTCTTCAAGAACACCAGCGGCCTTGGCTCTATGGCCTACGTGACCAAAAGCCAGCTGAACATCTATTTCCGCTACATCTACAATGACAGCATACAGAATGGTGTAGCCTCGTTCTCAGGAACGGAAGAGGTATTGCAGACCACGACCGTCACCAATGACGAGAATACCCTCAAGCGGTTGGCGGCCGACAACACCTGCACTTATCTCAAGACCCCATCGGGCATATTTACGGAGATGACGTTGCCGGTGGACAAGATACTGAAAGATCATGAGCAGAGCATCATCACCTCGGCAAGGGTGACGCTTACCCGCCTCAACAACAGCATTGAAAGTCCGTATGCATTGGGTACACCACAGACATTGCTCATGTTGCCCAAAGCGCAGATGTACGAGTTTTTCGAAAACGGAAAGATTGTCGACTTCAAGTCTTCGTTCCTGGCTTCCTACGCCACAACAACCAACGGATACACATTCGGCAATATCTCTGGACTGATTAACTATATGGACCAAAATCGTAACAAGGAAGACTGGGACAAGGTGGTCATCATTCCTGTCAATGTATCTTACCTCTCATCAGGTTCATCCTACGTGTCATCCATATCGAGTGTTGTACACGACATGTCAATGAGCAGCACCCGACTGGTGGGTGGTTCGCAGAATCCCAACGGCCCCATCAAGCTTAGCGTAATCTACTCGAAATTCAAATGACGACAGTATGGCTGACAATTATCTTGAGCGGCACCGCGAAGAATATGAACTTCGAAAAAAGATGTGGCTCAGTAAGAAAAAGAATCGGTTTCCTATAAAAAGAAATATCAACAAGCCTGAAGACGAAAGTCTTTAGGCTTGTTGCTTTATATTACTACATCAAAGGGGAATAGCTATTGTACAATAGTAAAGCGTGCAAACTTGAGCAAAAGTTGCTTGGTGCCCGTGTGTTGGAATGTTACAGTGGCTTTCTCGTTATCGCCTGTTCCTTCCAACTTGACTACCGTACCGCGTCCAAAGCGTTGATGCTCTATCACCATGCCCACCGCCAGACCTGAATGGGCATCCGCACGCTGTTGACGGCTATCGGGAAGTGCCCGTCCACCATTGGCTATCGCTTCCGAGACACGCTTCAGGTTGCCGCCATGAGCCGCCAGCCGTTTCTTAAAACTCTCAGAGAAAGGATCTACAGCCGTTTCCGCCTTGCGTGGAGATGTCTGTTTGGGCTTGAGGTCGGCCATAAACTGGCCGGCAACTGGTCTTGAATTCTGCCAGCGGTTTCCCAACTGCCTATTATCACTTCCCCACATACTGGTACCACGATAAGGCCGATTGCTCTCGTAATCTGTCTCCCAAGGGAGTTGTTGGGCAAAGCCCTGCTGTCTTTCCTTAAACTGACTGCCCTCCATTTGCTTGCTATCCACATGCAGGTACTCTGGGGCAATATCGTTTATGAACCGACTACGGGCAAAACATTCCATCTTGCCATACCTCCAACGGTTTCGGGCACAACTCAAGAAACAATGTCTCTTGGCCCGGGTAATGGCAACATACAGAAGACGGCGCTCCTCTTCCAGTTCTCGCTCTGAATTCATTGCCATAGACGATGGAAAAATATTCTCCTCCATGCCAACCACAAAGACTGTGTCAAATTCCAAACCCTTGGCGGCATGTACGGTCATCAGGTTCACCTTGTCATCATCATCGTCATCACTATCCAAATCGGTCAGCAACGACACTTCTTGCAGAAAATCGACCAATGTGGCCTGCTCTTCCCTCCCCTCTTCCCTTCGGTTGGCGACAAACTCACTCATGCTGTTGAGAAACTCGTCCAGGTTCTCACGCCGGGCAATACTCTCCGCATCGTTGCCCTCACGCAGCACAGCATCGATACCTGCGCGCTGGATAATCAGCTTTCCCAATGTGCAAGCATCTGCTTCGGCCAATTGTTCACGACTCTCCGTTATCAGAGAAACGAAACCACCAAGTTTGCCCAATGTCCCTTTGTTGACTTTCAGTTGGCACTCCACAGGATGATTGACCACATACCATAGACTTACTCCATAGGCAGCGGCAGTTGCCGCTATCTTTTGCAACGTGGTATCGCCGATACCACGGGCGGGATAATTGACAACACGTCTGAAAGCTTCCTCGTCGTCGGGATTGACTACCATCCTGAAATAGGCAATGATATCTTTGATCTCCTTACGTTGGTAAAAACTCAAGCCTCCGAAGATTCTATAGGGAATCGCCCTGTTGCGCATCTCCTCTTCGAAAGCACGACTTTGAGCATTGGTGCGGTACAATATGGCAAAATTGCTATACCCACACTCGTCAGTCCGCTTGAGTCGTTGAATCGATTTGCAAACGATGGCCGCCTCTTCGCGGTCACTGTATGCCTCGTATAGGGTTATCCGCTCGCCTTTGGCATTGTTGCTGTAAACGTCCTTGTCTATTTGTCGCTTGTTATGCTTCATAAGACTGTTGGCAGCCTCAACAATCTGCTTTGTAGAACGATAATTCTGCTCCAATTTGAACAACCGCACATGGTCATACTCCTTCTGGAAACCGAGAATATTGTCGATCTTGGCGCCACGGAAGGCATAAATGCTTTGATAGTCATCACCCACCACACATACACGTTGCCGTTCCTTGGTCAGTTGCAGCATAATCCATTGCTGTACTGTGTTGGTATCTTGATACTCGTCTACCAGCACATACTGAAAGTGATTGGCATAGCGCTGTCTAACTTCCTCATGTTCTCTGAACAGGGCATAGGTATTCATCAGCAGGTCATCAAAATCCATCGCATTGGCCTGACGCAACCGCTGTTGGTACTCACTATATATGCGATGTAGCTCAGAAAGTTGCGAATGCCGATCACGATCTATCAGACGAAAGTCATCGGCATAAACTTCAGCAGAGACAAGATTGTTTTTGGCCATCGATATGCGGCCATGCACTGTCGCTGGCTTGTAGACCTTATCGTCCAATCCCATATCCTTAGCGATGGATTTGATCAGCGAGCGTGAATCGCTCTCGTCATAGATGGTAAAGTTGGGCTGATAACCAATCCACTGCGCTTCACGACGCAAGATGCGCGAAAAGATAGAATGAAATGTACCCATGTGCAAATAGTTTGCCACCTCTTGGCCTACCAGTTGGGCGATGCGCGCCTTCATCTCCGTGGCTGCTTTATTGGTAAAAGTCAAAGCAAGGATATTCCAAGGCTTCATACCACGCTGGATAAGATAAGCTATCTTATAAGTGAGCACACGAGTCTTGCCCGAGCCAGCACCGGCGATAACCAGGGCGGGACCATCTTCGTAGACAACAGCCTCACGCTGGCTCTCGTTCAAATCATCCAATATATTATCTGTCGTCATGCTGGCTTTCGTTTACTTGGCATACACCCCTCCTGATGCAGTACGCGGGTCATAATCTTCCCCCTCCTTGGGAAAAGAAGGGATATATCTCATCTCATGCTGGATCTTTTGCTGCCTTAACCGCATATAGGCACTGGGAAACTTGGAACTGAAGCGTCGAGGATTAGGCAATGTAGCGGCAATAAGCGCACAGTCGGCACGCGAAAGTTGGTCAGCCTGCTTGTCAAAATTGTATTGGACGCAAGCAGCCACTCCGTAGATGGCATCCCCCATCTCTATGGAGTTCAGATAAACCTCCATAATGCGCTGTTTGCTCCACAGCAACTCTATAAGTGCGGTGAAATAGACCTCAAATCCTTTACGTGTCCAACTGCGTCCAGGCCACAAAAATACATTCTTGGCTGTCTGTTGGGAGATAGTACTTGCCCCGTGTTTCTTACCTTCGCCTTTTCGCATGTTGTGTTTGGCCGCTTTTTCAATGGCTTCAAAATCGAATCCATGATGCAAAAGAAAACGCGAATCCTCGCTGGCCATAACCGCAACCGGCATATGGGGAGACATTTTGTCCAAAGATACCCATCGGTGATGGCATGTCAGACTGCCGTTTTCGATACAGCGAATCACCATAAGGGGAGTGATATACACGGGAATGAAGCGATAGGCAACCACCGCCAAGATGGTGGAGGCAAAGAAAAGACCAATCGCCCATCGCAAAATGCTGAATACAAATTTCATATCAAGACAAAAGGGCGCACACGCAATGTGAACGCCCTGCTTATCAAACAAACTAATGATTACTGAAGTGTTCCTGCATTGGCAGCATCCACCATCGCCTGTGAAGCATAAAGATAAATCTCCACACGACGATTCTGCTGACGGCCAGCTGCCGTGCTGTTGTCGGCTACAGGCTCCGAACTTCCCTTACCTACTACATTCTGGAACTGGGTGGAAGCGACACCACACTGCTTCAGATAAGACACTACGCTCTGGGCACGGTTGTTGGAAAGAGGCACGTTGATGCCATCGTTACCAGTAGAGTCTGTATGTCCGTAGATATCCACATGGCAGTCGGTATTGTTCTTCAATACAGAAGAGAACTTGGCCAGTTCGTTCTTCGAAGCCTGGTTCAATTCGGCCTTATTGGTAGCAAACAAGATACCGCTATCGAAGGTCACCTTCACAGCCTTAAAGCCGTTGGCATCGGTCACTTCCTCCACCTTGGCATTCTCGACCTGAGCTGCAGCCTCAGCAGCGACCTTGTCCATGTGCTTGCCGATAATAGCACCAGCACCAGCGCCCACTGCACCGCCAATGGCAGCGCCCACTGCTGTATTGCCAGCTATCTTACCGATGATAGCACCGAGAGCGGCACCACCACCAGCACCTATTAAGGCACCAGTGCCTTGCTTTGTCTGACATCCGAAAATCGTAAGGACACACAATGCGAATGTCATAATCTTCATCTTTTTCATATTCTCCAATTTTTAATTTAATGTATTGTTAGTGCAAAGTTAATTCTTTTTTCTGCATATTGCTGCGTTTACCAACTTTTTTTAGTAATTTTGCCGCAAAATTATGGAATAAATCAACAAGTCAGATAGGAAATTTCCTAAAAGACAATATGGTTTTCCCTACACTGTCAGAAATGATTAAAACAGAGATAAAATGGCAAAAGAACTCAAAGACCTTACTAAAAGAGCTGACAATTACAGCCAGTGGTTTAATGATCTTGTCGTAAAAGCAGACCTTGCCGAGCAGTCTGCCGTACGCGGTTGTATGGTAATCAAGCCCTATGGCTATGCTATATGGGAGAAGATGCAAGCCCAACTCGACCGAATGTTTAAAGAGACAGGTGTACAAAACGCTTATTTCCCCCTGCTCATCCCCAAGTCGTTCCTTTCTAAGGAAGCTGAACATGTGAAAGGTTTTGCCAAGGAGTGTGCAGTGGTCACCCACTATCGTCTGAAAGCCAGCGAAGACGGGAATAGCGTGGTAGTAGACCCATCAGCCAGACTGGAGGAAGAACTCATCATACGCCCTACGTCTGAAACCATTATCTGGAACACATACCGCAACTGGATTCACTCATACCGTGACCTCCCACTGCTCTGCAACCAGTGGTGCAATGTGATGAGATGGGAAATGCGCACACGCCCATTCTTGCGTACATCCGAATTCTTGTGGCAGGAAGGCCACACAGCACACGCCACCCGCGAGGAGGCAGAGGCAGAAGCTCAGCAGATGTTGCATGTCTACGCTGAATTTGCAGAAAAGTGGATGGCCGTTCCTGTATTCCAAGGCGTGAAGAGTGAGACCGAGCGATTCGCTGGTGCACTCGACACCTATACCATCGAGGCTATGATGCAGGACGGCAAGGCGCTGCAGAGCGGTACAAGCCACTTCCTCGGCCAGAACTTTGCCAAATCCTTTGATGTGACTTTCCTCAACCGGGAGAACAAGCCCGAATACGTATGGGCTACCTCTTGGGGCGTATCCACCCGCCTCATCGGCGCGCTCATCATGACCCATTCAGACGACAACGGATTGGTGCTGCCTCCGAAACTCGCCCCCATACAGGTGGTCATCATCCCTATCAGCAAGGGTGGAGACCAGCTGGCAGCCATCACAGCCAAGCTGACACCTGTCATCGAACAACTGCGCGCACTCGGAATCAGTGTCAAGTATGACGATACCGACAACAAGCGTCCCGGATTCAAATTTGCCGATTACGAACTCAAGGGTGTGCCCGTCCGTCTGGTCATGGGAGGCCGCGATCTGGAGCAAAACACCATCGAAATCATGCGTCGCGACACCTTAGAGAAAGAGTCTGTAAGTTTCGACGGCATTGTAGAGCGTGTGAAAGCGCTGCTCGACGAGATTCAAGACAACATCTTTGAGAAGGCACGCAAGTTCCGCGATGCACACGTCTATATTTGTGACGACTATGAGGAGTTCAAGGAGCGTATCAAAGACGGCGGCTTCTTCCTCTGTCACTGGGATGGCACTGCCGAGACCGAAGCCAGAATCAAGGAAGAGACACAGGCCACGATCCGTTGTGTCCCCTTTGCCTTCGAGCAGACACCGGGTGCTGACATGGTAACAGGCAAGCCCAGCAAATGTAGGGTACTCATTGCCCGCAGCTATTGATACAGCATCACACACTCAGATAAAAAATCCTTGCACCCTAATCGGTACAAGGATTTTTTGTATTCATAACATGCTGATTCTCCCACTATTAAGCGGGTACGCTCATTTATTCTTCCCAAATAGACTCACCATAGGTTCCTTCTGTAGATTCAGAGTCGAAGAAACCGCCAAACTCTTTCGAGCGGGCATCCCCTTGCTCCATTTCTTCTTTTTCCTCACCTAAGCTGGCCATCAAACAGGAAGTAACCTGCATGGAAAACAATTCTATTACTGGTCGCACATAGATCGATTTGTGCCCTTGTACAAGTGCTTGTTCTTTCATTTCACCAAAATCTTTTTGCCATTATTGATGTATACACCTGCAGGCAAGTGGTCTGCATGTTCTATCTTCACTCCCTGTAGGGTATATATCCCTTCTTTCACTTTCTCTACACCTATTACAGAATGTATATCTGTAGGCACCGACACCGCAACCTTGGCTTCTGCTGCTTGCTGGCCATCGGAGGGAAAGACGAAATAGCCTCGCGTGCCTTTCAGATTTGTTGCATCATTGGCTGCGATGCGATACAATCCCAATCCGTCATTGCCACCCAACAAGCGATAGTCCTTATTGGCCGGATCCAAATGCGTCAGACCATAGGTTCCCACAAATTTGTAGCCATCCACCTCTGTGGGTTGAGGGGTTGCTGACGACAAAGTGACACCTGAGAAAACCGGGTTTTCCGCTGTCGTAGTCGGCTTCACCAAATAGGCCTTACCTGCCTCCACACCATTTGACACCGCAGAAAACACAAGTGTCGTCGTACCATCTGTTTCCTTACGTGCAGCCGTCAGCGATTCTACACGGACCCCATCGCCAAAGACCGTTGCCAATTGGTCGTTCGACACAGCGAATGGCAAACAGAGTGTGTACCATCCCCCATCCGCTGTGAACTTACGATCAAGATTCACATCCACATTGACTGAATCTTGACTCAAAGTTACGGATGTGTGATTATAGGTAATCTTTAAACTAGCAAAATACAAAGCAGCCTTACATTCTTGCGCATATTTAATAACTATCTTACCCGAACCATTCGCATTGTTAGGCTTTGTAAATTTATAAAACTTTCCTTCACCCGACGATGTATATTCTATAGTTTGACTGCCATAAGAGGTGTCACCCACCGTTACAGAAAGAGAAGGATAAACAGCATTTTTAACCTCGGATGACCAAGCCCTAATCTCAACCGATTCAACATCCCCCTTAATCCCATCTGTCGATAAAGTAACCCAACTTGCAGGGGTCGAGACTTTACAAAACTTCAGATAATAAAGCTTAGATGCTGTTTCTCCAGAGCCAATATGGGCTAAACTATGCCCCAAATAATCAATATTTGACGTAATGGTCCACTTGTACTCCCCAAAATCAACTTCCACTCCTTTCGAGGTATTAGTCGATGTAGTAGGTCTTGTTGCAGGCACTTCATAATAATACTCCTCACTACGCCCTATGCTTGCCACGAAGCACAAAAGCAATAATATAAAATTTCTCTTCATGCTAATCTTTGTACATCTTATCGTCATTTTGTAGTACAAAGTTAACAAGAAATGGGCAAACACACCATCAATAAGTACAAAAATAATCGCTGGTATGCTCTTGAAGTGTGAATATTAAACAAATTTAAACGTTCAATCTGCCATACCAAGCGATTTATGAGACAGGAACAAGTCTTAACCTACCCTCTTTTCTCTTTAACAATTTGGTCTATCACTGCACTATCCAAGCCTGTATAACGCATGATTTTCTCGATAGGCTCACCATCCGTCAGCATCATACGCGCCGTTTCAAGCTTTTGCATATCTATCCCTTCGGCACGACCCTCTGCACGACCCTCTGCACGACCCTCTGCCCTTCCCTCTTCACGCTCTGTAAAGATATTATTCTTTAAGATGACAATATTATCGAGATGGCGATAATAGGCCTGCAGCTCAGCCTTGGTCATGCGAGCCAACTTCAGATGTTCACGCACCAAATCGAGCCCCGGGGCATGCGCATCCTGCGGCACATCACCCGTATTGAGGTAGTATATCCACTCTTCCAACGGAGTCTTGGCCACCTTGTCAAAATCATTGACTTTCAGGATATAGTATTCCGGATACAAATCGCTGACCACCGAGGCATTAAACTTCTGCTGTTGGAACGGTGTAAGCCGCAACAGTTCACCATTATGAATGCCGCGAAACTCCGTCTTGCCATGATAGACGATGTCGGTGCCATTGCCCAGCGAGAAATAGACGATATTAACAGAGTAAACCTTTTTCACATGACTATAGTTCTGCCCTCGCTCGATATACTCCGTCACCAGTTTGGAAGCCCCAAACAACATCCGCTGGAAGTAAGCATACTCGCTATTGTTTTGAACCTCTATCAGAAACAGATGCCCCTTATCGTTCTCGGCCAGAATGTCCACGCGGTTGTACTTATCGTACTCCTCTTCTTGGTTGCTCTCACTCTCCAGCAATTTCTGGATACGGATGGGCTCGCCCAACAACGTCGTGAGGAATCCCTCCAACACTCCGAAGTTGGCCTTGTTGCGCAGCAGACGCTTCATGGCCCAGTCAAATCGTATATAATCGCTCATAACACCGCAAAGATACTGAAAATAATGATGGCAACCAATAACTTGCGTGATGAATTTCGTTTTTTTAATACAGCCTACAGGTGGCATTTGGTGGGCGTACCCCAATTGCGATACGACCGTACTCCAATTGCGATACGGGCGTACACCAATTGCGATACGACCGTACTCCAATTGAGATACGGTCTGCAAACGCCACTTTATGGGACAGGAAACGCCATCACGGATGCACGCTGCCATGCTCCTGCAAGGAGATGGGCATCGGCTCGTTATGGTCTGTGAGATATTGCAGCGGGCGCTCGCGATAGGCAGGAGAGGCAACCGACAAGGTAGCATCGTAACAGGGCGTGTCAAGACCGGCCAGATTGAGTATGGTATGAAAGAACGACGCACTGGTCTGTACGGCTCGGTTCTTGTTGGCCTGCAATGCCTTGCCTACTGCCGGATAGGCTCGCCGATAGGCATCCGACTGCCACACGATGAACGGCACGCGCAATTCATACTCCGAAGCTTGGGGCGAGGCATGGAGGAAGAGGCGGCGCTGGTCGTCGAAAATATTCTCGCCGTGGTCGCTGGTATAGGCCATAGCGCTCTGTCCTCCATACTCCGACAAGAGTAGGGTGAGCCGATAGAGCAACCAGTCGGTATAGCGGATGGAGTTGTCGTAGGCATTGACCAGACTTACACGATTCTCATAGCGTGCCTCTGTAGGTTTGTCGGGCAGAAAATGGGCCATCTGGCGCGGATATCGCTCACTGTAATCAAAGTGAGAACCATAAGTGTGGAGTACTATCAGAACCTTATTCCGTCGCTGGGCCAACACATCCTTCACCATAGACAGCATGGCACCATCGTGCACATTCGTACCGCTGGGGAACATGGCCTTGACATAGATTGTAGAATCGGCCTGCCGTCCCAAGAAGTCGACAAACGAATGATTCTGCAACTGATTGGAAATGAATACAGTATAATATCCCGCCTCACGGAATGCTGCAAGCACGCCACGCTCATGATAGAGCCGGTCATAATGGTCGGCCGTAGCCGCCGACAGCAACATGGGTACGCTCTTGTGGGTAGTATTAGACTGGGTGGTGGCATGCCTGAAAGCAGTCACACCCTCAGCACTTCCCATCAGCGGAGTGGTGTTGCGAGAATAGCCATACAGACCAAAATTGTGGGCTCTGGCCGTCTCGCCTATCACCATGACATAAGCCTCCATGCTGTCTGCGGGATGGGTCATGCGCGAATGAAAACGGAAATCGGCCGACGACTCCTCATAATGTGCCGATATCCAACTGCGTTGCACTGCCAGTCCGAGGTTATAGACCACATTGGCAGGATAGAGATGGTCGCGCAGCCGATAACGGCTATCGTTCAAGTTGGCTACACAGATACAAACCAGGCCCCCCAGAGCTACCCAGGCTCCCCAGTAGCGGTAACGGCGCAGTGGCCACTCGACACGTTTGCGGCTCCTTGCCGAGAGCACGCCCCAAGCCAACAAGGGCAGATAGATGACAAAGACACCCATCACAGCCGGGATGAGGTTGTCGAGTAGTTCAAAAATCTCGCCCGGATTGGAGGTCACCACATTAAGAAACATGTCGACAGCTATCACGCCCTGTCCGAACAGGTAAATCAGCACCATCTGGAACGCGGCGAAGAATATCAGCGGAAACAGTACCCACACCATCTTCCCCGGCTTGGCCGAAAATGCCATCAGCCACATATACAGTCCCAACGGCAGCAGCACATTGGCCACACAAGCCCATAGGGTCATTCCTTCGGTAAAGCACAGGGCTACATTGGGCAGCAGGAGCACCGCCACTGCATACCAATAGAGATATTGGGGATGACTCGTTATTCTCTTAAATAAAGTAATTACCTTGTTTATCATTTTCTTTCACATTTTCAGTATAGCCTTTTTTGATCCCATCTTGATAGCTGTAGCCTTGTAGGGGATATCTGTCTAAAACGCCTCGTTGATATTGAAGAGGAAACCACTCTGCCCACTCCTGCCCAAACCATAGTCGAGGCGCACATTGACATCTTTCTTGAACTCCCACCGATAGCCAATGCCCCAGTTGGGCAGCACCCGGTTCATGCGCAACTCGCTAAACTTAGGAAACACGGTTCCTGCTCCTATCCACGCCACTACCCCATTGCGCTTCCACACATGTTGCCGCAACTCTACCTGCGTCTCTATCTTGTGATTGTCGCGGTATCTCCCCTCGTAGTAGCCACGCATGGACTGGGCACTGCCCAGGAGTGCCATCATCGCCCACGAGGGATGGCCGAAGTTGAGGGTGGAGCGCAAGTCGGCAGCCACGATTCCGCCTTTCCACACACGCTGATAGCCGCATGCCTGCAGGTCGGTGGTACTGAAAGCGTAATCATTGCCCATAAACTTGGGTCTGAACGTCTGCGACAGACTCACATAGCAGCCCTTGTGCGGATTGGTGAGCACATCGCGTGTATCGTAGACCAGCGACAGACCCGCTCCAAGGTTCCATGTCCGCGTGCCCATCCCCTCCAGCAGTTCCGGACGCTCCACCTCGCGGGCTGTCACATAGTCGTACGCCACCGTCGGCCCCACATACAGGTTGTCGGACACCCTGAAGAGCCACGAGGCGCTCACCCGTGCCTGCCATCGCTTCATGTCGCTCTCATTGCTGCTGTCATTGCCCTGACCATAGCCTATTCCCCAAAAGTCTGAGGGGAAAGAGTAGAAGTAGAGGGTATAGTTGACACGGTAACGATCATGGGGGAAGATGTGGGTGCCCCTTACCCCCAACAGATAGAAACCCACCGTGGAGACATCGCTGTACAAAGACACATTAGAGGGTGGCAGCAACGTGTCGGCAGGTGCCGTACGATAGAGTCCGGCGGCCACCAATCCCAGTCCCAGTTTGGTATCGGTGCTGTAATGGGGACCTCCGATGACACTGAAGTCGAACCGCTTGTTCGTTTTCTCCTTGTTGGCATCGTTAAAATAGTCGAGCAACCGCGTAACCACCGATTTGCGTCCCACCCTCGTGCTGTCAGCCGGCACGGTCAGCGAGTCGCAGTCTGTCGCCACAGCTTCTATCCCGCTTCCCATGACCAGCACCACGCCTATCATGAGGCAGCGGTACGCTATCGCCTGTTTTATCTTTTTCATCCACATTGTTTCGTCTGCTAATTGGTGATTTTCATCCTCGTAAAGTACCTTGCTGAAATATAAGGTCGAGGCCTATCAGTACACCAGTCCTACATTATCCACCCATAGGGTATTGCCCGGAGAGCCTACATAGGCGCCTCCGTGGCTCGAGGAAAACTGCAAGATAAGATGCGTGGGGGCATCGTTGGCCGTCGCCCATCCCACCTCTTTCACCGGCACGCTCTTGCCGTGGCTGTTTCGGGCATAATCGCACGACCGCAAGCCCATCAGCGTGGCATCGTAGCCATTTCGGGAACGTATGTCGCCATACATGATGGGATAGGTGGCAGCCTCCACCCATCCGGCGGTAGACTTGCCGTAGGTAACCACCATTGTCCCCACCCGCTTGGCCGTGATATTGCCAGCCGCATCCTCGTGCCGCTGCTGCAGATA
Source organism: Bacteroidales bacterium (assembly GCA_004554665.1). GTDB lineage: Bacteria > Bacteroidota > Bacteroidia > Bacteroidales > Bacteroidaceae > Prevotella. The sequence continues at coordinate 13,012 of SFKY01000049.1, read as the reverse complement.
GAGCACCGCCACACACAGATCGGGGCCGTCTACTGTCTGTCTGCCGCTGAATCCGGTCTGCCGGATGCGATTCTTCTCGCCACTCACCGCTACCTTATAGTCAAACCGCACCGCTTTGGGATGTCCGGTGAAAGGAATGCCCCAGTTGAGGGCCTTCGGCCCCTCCTTGGTGCCCGTGATAGGCTCCTTCATGTCACCCAGATACAGCGAACCGGCAGCCAACACCTTGATATTGATGAGACCCAGCACCTTGACCTGCTCTATGTGGGTGACCAGTTTGGCGCAATAGCCGCCACCATGCCTGTCTCTGTAGACAGACTGGTTGGTCTTGGTGATGCCCGACACCTTGGCCATCACGTTAGAGGTACCCCACGGCGAGCCACCCTTATTGGTATAGGGCACATTGCCTGTAAGCGACTGTGTGGGACCCACCTCGTAGAGCGTCTTGGTTGCTCCTCCTATGATTCCCGACTCCTTGACAGGGCGCATCACCCATTGCTCAAAGTCTCCAAATTTGATAGGGACAAATTTGCCTGCCTCTCCCATTGGATTACAGTAGGCATGGGAGATGGCCAGACATGCCAATCCTATCAACCATCGTTTCTGTAACATCATTAGTAAGCCAATTAATCAAGAGCGAAGTTAGCAAACTATTCTGATAGAAATAGTTTTCACAAAGGTAATTATTGTTAATCGGCGAAAGAAACCGATAAATTGGATAATAAAACCGAACAAATGGAGAGTTTCCTGCATTTTTTTTGTACATTTGCAACAACTTACACCACCATTATGACGAACATGGACAACAGCCAAAACCTCACCTTTTGGGAGCATCTCGATGTATTGCGCGGCAGTCTGATACGCATCGTCATTGTAGCCGCTGTGTGCGGTATTGCTGCATTCTGCTTCAAAGACGAGATGTTTGCCATCGTCTTGGCTCCGAAAAGCTCGCAATTCCCGCTTTACAGGCTGATGGACATCGGAACCTTTGATATCCCACTGGTCAATGTGGGACTTACCGAGCAGTTCATGATCCACATGAAGACAGCATTCAGTTTTGGGCTACTCGCAGCCTCTCCCTATATTTTGTATATCTTGTACCGGTTTATCTCCCCTGCCCTCTACCAGCACGAACGTCACTATGCCGTGCGTATCGTGGGCGGCGGTTACATCATGTTCATCCTCGGCGTGGTTGTCAATTACGCTGTCATCTTTCCGCTTACCGTCCGATTTCTGGGCACCTATCAGGTAAGCGACAGCGTGGGCAACATGCTTACCCTGCAGTCGTACATGGACACGCTGCTCACCATGAGCATCGTCTTTGGCATTGTCTTCGAGATTCCAGTCATCAGTTGGCTGCTCGCCCTGTTTGGCCTTATCCGCGCCCAATGGATGCGCCAATACCGCCGCCATGCCATCGTGGCCGTACTCGTCGTGGCCGCTATCATCACTCCCACCACCGATGTATTCACGCTCACACTCGTCTCGCTGCCCATCTGGCTGCTCTACGAGGCCAGCATCGTCATCGTGGCCTATACTCGCAAAATCCGTCAATCGTAAGCTATATGTTAAGAAAAATCAGAACCCTCTTGGCCGCCGTCTTCTTGGTCGGCATCACCCTGCTCTTTCTCGATTTCACGGGCACCATCCACGCCTATCTCGGTTGGATGGCCAAAGTACAATTGTTACCGGCCATTCTCGCCCTCCACGCAGCCATCGTCGTGGGGCTAATCATCCTGACACTGGTCTTCGGGCGTGTCTATTGTTCCGTCATCTGCCCTTTGGGCGTGCTGCAAGACCTCATCGCACGCATTGGCAGACATGGCAAAAAACTGCCGTATCGTTATTCACCGGCGCTCAATAGGCTCCGCTATCCATTGTTGCTGCTCATGGTGGTTGCTTTGGTAGCCGGCATCGGGAGCGTGGTCACGATGCTGGCACCTTATACCACTTTCGGACGCATCGCAAGCCAACTCCTGCAACCTGTCTACCTCTTGGCCAACAACGGGCTGGCCTATCTGGCCGAGCGCATGGACAGCTACCTGTTTTATCGGGCAGACATTGTCTACCGTGGACTGTATGCGCTGCTGGCGGCTGTGGCTTCCGCACTCCTCATCGGTGTGCTGGCCTGGCGCAAAGGACGAATCTACTGCAACACAATATGCCCTGTAGGAACGTTGCTGGGACTACTGGCACGACACGCCTGGTTCAAGATACGGATAGACACCGACAAGTGCGTGGAATGCGGCCTCTGCGCACGCCACTGCAAGGCTTCGTGCATAGACGCTCTTCACCATCGCATCGACCACAGCCGCTGTGTGGTCTGCGGCAACTGCATCGGAGAGTGCCGTCATGGCGCACTGAGTTTCTCCCACGTCAAGGAGCACAAGCAGGAGAAACCCATCGAGACAAGAACCGACGCTTCGCGGCGAGGATTCCTGCTCACGGCACTCATGGCTACCACAGCCTTGGCCCAAGAGAAATTGAAAGTGGACGGCGGACTGGCTGAGATTTCCGAGAAGACACCACCCAAACGCACGACGGGCATCACTCCGCCCGGTGCCATGAGCGCACAAAACATGGCAAAGCACTGCACTGGCTGCCAGTTGTGCATATCGGTTTGCCCCAATGGCGTGTTGCGCCCTTCGACCGGACTCATGGATTTCATGAAACCCACCATGAGCTACGAGCACGGCTACTGTCGTCCCGAGTGCACACGCTGCTCTGAGGTGTGTCCGGCAGGAGCCATCCGCCCCATCGGCACCACGGTCAAATCGTCGACACAGATTGGGCACGCCGTATGGGTGAAACAAAACTGTGTGGCCATCACCGACGGAGTGGAATGCGGAAACTGTGCCCGCCACTGCCCATCGGGAGCCATCACAATGGTGCCTTACCAGACCGAAGACGGAGAGGTGAGCATACCGACAGTGGACGAAAACCGCTGCATAGGTTGCGGTGCGTGCGAATACCTGTGTCCGGCACGCCCATTTGCAGCCATCTATGTCGAGGGACACGAAGTACATAAAACTATCTAACCGATACTGATATATGGAAAAGAAGATAAGCAGACGGTCGTTTCTTCAACTCATGGGGGCGGCTACAGGGACATCCCTCCTTGCCGCATGCCACCAGCAGACAGTAGAGAAGCAAGCTCCACAGGAACCACCGACAGGGAAAATGACCTATCGGACCAATCCCAACACCCACGACAAGGTATCTGTATTGGGCTATGGTATGATGCGGTTGCCCACCAAGGGACAAACAGAGGGTGGAAGACAAACCGGTGAGGAGGAAGTGGACCAAGAAATGGTCAACCGACAGATTGACTATGCGTTGGCACATGGGCTGAACTACTTCGACACGGCACCCGTGTACACCAAGGGACAGTCTGAGCGGCATACTGGCATCGCACTGGCACGCCATCCGCGCCACAGTTACTACATAGCAACAAAGATGTCTAACTTCTCGGTGTACAACCGCAAAGATTCCATTGCCCTTTTCGAGAATTCCTTGAAACAATTGCAGACCTCATATATAGACTACTATCTACTGCACGCCATCGGTGGGAGCAACGGAGAATACCCGGATGCAATGGATCTTTTCAACGCGCGGTTTATAGACAACGGCGTATTGGACTATCTGCTTCAACAGAAACAAAAGGGCGTTATCCGCAACCTCGGATTCTCCTTTCATGGCGACATCAAGGTCTTTGACCACGCGCTGAAGATGATGGACGATGGCAAGGTGCATTGGGATTTCGTGCAGATAGAACTCAACTATCTGGACTGGCATTGGGCCAACGAAATCAATGATGCCAACACTGATGCCGATTACTTATACGCAGAATTGGAGAAACGCGGCATACCTGCCGTAGTGATGGAACCCCTGCTCGGCGGAAGGCTCGCCAACATGCCCTACAAGCTGATGAAACAGTTGAAAGAGCGTGAGCCTGAGCGCAGTGTGGCCTCATGGGCTTTCCGTTACGCTGCTACCCGCCCCGGAGTGCTTACCGTACTGAGCGGAATGACCTACATGGAACACTTGAAAGACAATCTGTGCTCTTATTGTCCGCTCAAACCGCTTACCAAGGACGAAATGACCTTTTTGGAAGAAGAGATTGCCCGACAGATTGTAGACTATAAAACCATCCCCTGCAACGACTGCAAGTACTGCATGCCTTGCCCGTACGGCGTAGACATACCAGGCGTGTTTGTGCATTACAACAAATGTCTGAACGAAAGCAACGTACCCAAAGATGTGAAAGACCCCGAATACGACCGCATGCGCCGTGCCTTTCTTGTGGGCTACGACCGCAGTGTCCCCAAGCTCCGCCAGGCAGACCACTGTATCGGCTGCGGCACCTGTGTGTCGATGTGTCCGCAAAAGATACGCATCCCGCGTGAACTACACAAAATCAGTGAGTATGTGGAACAACTGAAACGCAGGTTGTAAGCCTCATCCATACTCAGTCATCGAGCACGGTGAGCCGGTCATCTTCCACTTTGAAATGAATATCGCGACCCTCAAAAGGCATCCCATATACCTTTTGGGGGTCGTTCTGATAATGTGGGCGCGGGTCGAGTGCCAAAGTCTTGCGCAGGGCAGCCAACTGGGTTTCCGAAAAATGTCCTACCACAGCAGGAGGGATATCGACCTGTAACCTACGGATGGCATGACTGTCCGTAAAACCGCCACGCGCACCCTCATGGCAGTCGGCATAGGGCACATAGGGCTTGATGTCGTAGATGGGGGTACCATCCATGAGATCGGCTCCCAACACATGGATGACGGGACCCCGATGATCGTGCCAGTCGATATGGGAGATACGCACCGAAGACAGTCCCAAGGGATTAGGACGGAATGGCGAACGGGTGGCAAACACACCTACCTTCTCGTTGCCACCCAGCAGAGGCGGCCGCACCACCAGACTGTTGGCGGCATGCCGATTGGCCGAAAATCCCCAAATCAGCCAGAGATAATCGAACCCGTCCATCCCTCGAAGCGCGTCTGCATTGCGATAAGCCGACTCAAACACGATTTCTCCCTCCAATTCTTTTACCAGTCCGCTCTGTTTGGGGATGCCAAACTTGGAGGTAAAAGGCGAGCGGAAGACCGCAACTGGTTTTATTTCCATCACTATATCACTTTTATTTCGTTTACAACTACCTACTTCGACCACGGCGATACATCGCAGATTTGTTCCAATCGATGGTTATCGGCCGCCATCCCTATTCTTTCACAGACATAAATGCCACGTTTAGCAGTGCTAAATGCCATGATTGGCCGCGTAATGACGGCATTTAGCTTTTGCGTGTGCATCTGATGCCCAAAGCATGGGCCAGCATCAGATTAACTCCCACGACCACCAGGCCGACCAACAAGCAGAGGAACAGCTGGCCGATGGTAAGTACCAGCGCATAGCTCCACACGCCCATTGCCATGTAAGGCAACAGCAATACAGAGGTTGCTACACCAGGCACATAGCCCCTTACTACCATAGCCTGAATGATATGCACCAACAGGTGGGCGGCAAAAGCCAAAAACACTGCTGCCCACACGTAGAGGCTGCCCGGTGCCTGTACCAGTACATAGCACACGCATGCCGATAAGAGGAGCAGTTCTTCGAGCGCAGCCACGGCAAAGGCCCTTCGATCGATACACATCAGGTGTGCAACGAGCCTGCTGTATTTGGGGAAACGGCGTTGCAGGTCAGGACCATGCTGCTGCATCCAACGCGACATATACAACCACTCTTCCACTTCGTGTACGATAAAGAGTACCGGCAACGGCAACACCCAACACAATACGGACAAAGCACTCATCATTCGTTTCTATTATCTATAGGTTTACAATGGACAAAGATACCCATTTTTATTGACAACATCTGGTAATCGATAGGAAAAAATAAAGGAAGGGTGACATTTAGCTCCACAAAAACCGCAGCCTGACCATGTATATCTCAGAATTTATGGCTACCTTTGCCATCAAAGAAACGAAGTGTATCAATGAGAAAGCAGTGTATAGTCAGGATAGACAATGGGGTATGCCCCATCCCCGAGTTTGCCATGCGCCATCCCTTCAGCCTGCAGTTGCTGGAAGGAGAGCAGATTGCCATCACAGGCCCTAACGGAGGCGGAAAGACCATGTTGGTAGACATCTTGCGCGGTCGCCACAACCTTCAGATTCCGCAGCCTTATTATGATTTCTCGCCCAGCAGCAAACCTTATTTCTCCGACAATATCCGTTACATTGCCTTCCGTGACTCGTACGGTAGTGTAGACCAGACTTATTTTCTGCAACAGCGCTGGGAGTCGCAGGAGATGGATCCCGAGATGCCTACGGTTGGCCAACTGCTCGACCGTGCCTATCTCGCCGAGGGCGAAGACACCCCCGAGCGCGACTCTCTGCGCCAACAATTGTACAATATATTCCAGATGCGGCCACTTCTCGACAAGCCCATCATCCTGTTGTCGAGCGGTGAGTTGCGCAAGTATGTGATTACCCGCACTCTCTTTGCCGAGGCACGGTTGCTCATCATCGACAACCCATTTATAGGCCTCGATGCCTCTACCCGCGACCAACTCAAAATGCTTTTGGCGGCCTATGTAGCCCGCACATCGACGCTGATGGTGCTCGTACTCTCCAAGACCGACGACATACCCGACTTCATCACCCACGTAGTGGAAGTGAACGACCGGACCGTGGCACCCAAGGTGACACGCGAGGAATACTTGGACCACTTGCAGGCCGCCATCCTTCCGTCATTGGCCGACGACAAGCGGCTGTCCATCCTCCAGTTGCCTGCCCGTACCGACGATTACATGGCCGAAGAGGTGGTAGCCATGCGTCAAGTCACCATCAGATATGGTGAACGCACCATCCTCAAAGACTTGTCATGGACCGTACGCAACGGGGAGCGGTGGGCCCTGCGAGGAGAAAACGGCGCGGGCAAGACCACGCTGCTCTCGCTCATCTGTGCAGACAATCCACAGAGCTACGCCTGCGACATTGCCCTCTTTGGCAGACAGCGCGGCTCGGGCGAAAGTATCTGGGACATCAAGCGCCATATCGGCTACGTCTCGCCGGAGATGCACCGGTCGTATCACCGAGACCTCCCGGCTATCCGCATTGTGGCCAGCGGACTGAAAGATACCATCGGACTGTACGCGGTACCCACCGAGGAGGAATATAGGCAGTGCAGATGGTGGATGGAGGTGTTTGGGATAGGCGAACTGGCGGACCGGTCGTTTCTGAAAATGTCAACTGGCGAACAGCGGCTGGTATTATTGGCACGCGCTTTTGTCAAAGACCCGGAACTGCTGATACTCGATGAGCCACTGCATGGACTCGATGATGCCAACCGACAAATGGTCAAGGAAATCATTGATACGTTCTGCCAGCGCCCCGGGAAGACACTGATCATGGTAACCCATTACGAAGAAGAGCTTCCGACGTGCATTGACCACACGCTCTTCCTCAAGAAAAACCAGTAATTACCGCATCGTATCAAAAAACAACCGCCTTCCCAGACCAACAACTGTAGGGGAAGGCGGTTGTTTTATTAACAAATACAGACTATCGCTGATAAGTGCGCAAGGCTGCCAACAGTTCATTATTCTCCGACTTGGTGCCAATGGTCACCCTGAGGCAGTTATGGCAAAGCTGCACCCGTGTACGGTTGCGGACAATGATTCCCTTATCCACCAGATAATCATAGATACTCTGGGCGTCATCAACCTTGGCCAAGAAGAAATTAGCATCCGTAGGATAGACACGCTCACAAATAGGCAGTTCCATAAATGCACCTACCATGCGGGCACGCTCTCCGAGCAACACCTTTACCCATTTGTCCACCCCGAAGGGGTCTTGCAACGCCTCCAGAGCCTTCTGCTGGGTGAGAAGGTTCACATTGTAAGGATATTTCACCTTGTTCATAAGCGCCACTATCTCCTTGGAAGCAAAAGCCATACCCAGTCGGATAGCCGCGCAGCCCCACGCCTTGCTCATGGTGTTGAGGACTATGAGGTTGGGATACTTTGCAATCTCGCTGCGAAATGTTTTCTGGGTAGAAAAATCACTGTAAGCCTCATCTACGATTACGATTCCCTCAAACTGCTGTATCACCTCTTCCACCTCTTTACGGACAATATGGTTGCCAGTAGGATTGTTGGGTGAACAGATCCAAATGATCTTGGTGTAATTGTCACAAGCAGCCAACAGACGGTCAGCCGTAATCTGATAACACTCGTCGAGCAGCACAGGGCGGTATTCGATATCATTGATGTCGGCACACACGCGATACATGCCGTACGTCGGTTCGATGGCCACGACATTGTCTGCCTGCGGCGTACAGAAGATACGGTAGGGCAAATCAATCGCCTCGTCCGACCCATTGCCCAAGAATATATTGTCGACAGGTACTCCTTTCACTGCAGACAAGCGCTCTTTGAGTTCCCTCTGCAAGGGATCCGGATAGCGGTTGAGAGGATCGTTGTACGGATTTTCGTTGGCATCGAGGAAGACATGTGCCTGACGCCCCGAATACTCATTGCGCGCACTGCTGTAGGGGGCCAACTTCCAGATGTTGGGCCTCACCAACTGTTCTAAGTCTTTCATCCTTTTATGTCATTCTGCCTTACACGCATCGCATTGGCGTGCGCTTCGAGCTGTTCGTTACTTGCCATTGCCACCACGGCATCGCCTATGCTCTCAACGCCCTGCCGGGTAAGATGCTGGAAGGTCACCTTGCGATGATAACTGTCCAGGTTGACTCCGTTATATGTCATTGCATACCCGTGGGTAGGCAGCGTGTGGTTGGTGCCGCTGGCATAATCGCCTGCGCTTTCGCAAGCGTACTTGCCCAAGAATACACTGCCGGCATTGATGACCTTGTCTGCCAACCGCTCATAATCTGCCGTAGCCAAAATGAGATGCTCAGGTGCGTACGCATTGCTTATCTCCATCGCCTCATCGGTATCGTGCACCAACACAAACTTACTGTTGGCCAAAGCCTTGACAGCAATTTCCTGACGGGGAAGCTGCGACAGTTGTACGGACAGTTGTTCAAAGACTTCTATGAGTTTGGTTTCCGAAGTCACGAGCAGCACTACCTGCGAATCTGCGCCATGCTCAGCCTGCGAGAGGAGATCGGCAGCCACAAAAGCAGCATCGCTCTCTCCGTCGGCAATGACACATACCTCAGAGGGACCGGCCGGCATGTCGATGGCCACATCGTGCAACGAAACTTGTTGCTTCGCTGCCATGACATACTGATTGCCCGGACCGAAAATCTTGTACACCTTTGGCACCGACTCGGTACCATATGCCATCGCGCCGATGGCCTGCACGCCACCGGCCTTGAAGATACGGCTCACACCGGCGATACGTGCTGCCACCAGAATGGCCGGATGTACCCGCCCGTCACGTCCCGGAGGTGTGCAGAGCACTATTTCCCTACATCCTGCGATGCGTGCCGGGATGGCCAACATGAGCACGGTGGAAAAGAGAGGCGCCGTACCGCCGGGGATATACAGTCCCACCCTCTCGATGGGCACACTCTTCTGCCAGCAGGTTACGCCCGGACAAGTCTCCACACGCCGGGTGACAAACCGCTGCGACTCGTGGAAAGCCACTATGTTGTGCGCGGCTTTCTCCAAGGCGGCCTTCAGCGTGCAGTCCACCAACAGTTCGGCCTCGGCCATCTCGTCGGCAGTCACGTCAAGTGCATCCAGACGCACATGGTCGAACTGTTCTTCGTACCGCTTCACAGCCTCATCGCCGTGAGCCTTGACATCTGCCAATACCGAGTTGACCGTAGCAGCCAACTGCGATACATCCAAGTGCGGGCGAGCGGTAATGGCCGCCCATGCAGACCGCTCCGGATAGCGATATAGTTCGCCAAACGTATGTTTGTTTTCCATCTTTATACCTTTTTATATATGATAGACAGGCACCATATACCTTAATATTATAATATCATCTTCTCGATGGGCGTGACCAAGATGCCCTGCGCCCCGAGTTCCTTGAGTTTTCCGATGATTTCCCAAAACCTTTTCTGGTCGAGAACTGTGTGTACAGAGCACCATTCGTCGTCTGCCAACGGGATAATGGTAGGACTCTTCAAACCCGGCAGCACGCTCACTATCTCGTCGAGATGCGCCTTGGGCGCATTCATCCTCACATACTTCTTATCCTCGGCACTCCGCACGGCCTCAAATCTGAACAGCATTTCCTGTAGTGTCTTGCGCTTATCGGCATCCATATTTGCGTTGCCAATGAGCAGCGCCTCGCTCTGCATCACCACCTCTACCTCGCGCAGATTGTTGCTTACAAGCGTGGAGCCACTGCTTACAATATCGAAAATGGCATCGGCCAGACCGATACCCGGCGAAATCTCCACACTTCCGGTAATGACATGGATGTCGGCGTGGATGCCGTGCTCCTCCATGAACTTGCCGAGGATGCCGGGATAAGAGGTGGCAATCTTCTTGCCGTCAAACCATGACAGGCCGGGATAATCGATATCCTTAGGGATGGCCAACGACAGGCGGCACTTGCTGAATCCCAAGCGCGAGACTATGTCGGCAGGCTCTCCCCGCTCCACAAACTCGTTCTCGCCCACCACACCGAGGTCGGCTACGCCAGTAGCCACACTCTGCGGGATATCATCATCGCGCAGATAGAGCACTTCGAGCGGGAAATTGGACGCTTGCACGAGAAGCGTGCGTTTGGTGGCACTGATCTTAATGTCTGCTTCGGCCAGCAGATGCATGGTGTCGTCGAAAAGACGACCCTTAGATTGGACGGCTATACGTAACATTTTAATACTATACGAACTGTTTATCTTGAAAATTTCATTGCAAAAGTAAGTAAAATGTTTCACACATCCAAATAATGTTGTAACTTTGTACCGTTATATGAAGCTACTTGTATATCTACTCACGCTTGTTGCGGCAACTATCGTGGCTTCCTGCTCGGAAGAAAAGAAGCTACAACTCACCCCATGGGGAACTACGCTCGAAGCAGCAGCGGACTCCATTCCCGACGATTTTACCCTCGACGACATCCTCAACAACGGCGAGCTCATCATGCTCACCCTTACCGGACCCGAAACCTACTACGACTATCACGGCAAGGGTATGGGTACCCAATATATGCTGTGCGAGAAGTTTGCATCGGCGCTCGGCGTATCGCTAAGGGTAGAGGTATGCAAAGACACGACCGACCTGCTGACCCGGTTGGACAAGGGTGAGGGCGACATCATCGCTCTGGCCCTGCCCGAAAAGACCAAGGGGGTGCGAATCTGCGGTGCCCGCGACGCGAAGCGTCACCAAGGCTGGGCCGTACAGGCCGACAACGTGGCGCTGGCCGACACCCTCGACCGCTGGTATCGCCCCTCCATGCTCACACAGGTGCGCCAAGAGATGGAGTTTATGCTCTCCACGCGCAGTGTGACCCGTCATGTCTACTCCCCGATGCTCAACCGCTCGGCTGGCATCATCTCACAGTACGACCACCTGTTCCAAAAATATGCCCCCGTGGCCCGATGGGACTGGCGGTTGCTGGCCGCACAATGCTATCAGGAATCGACATTCGACCCGAAGGCACGGTCGTGGGTGGGAGCCTGCGGACTGATGCAGATCATGCCGGAAACAGCCGACCAACTGGGACTGCCACGCTCGCAAATCTACGAACCGGAAGCCAATATCGCCGCATCGACCAAATATATAGCCCAGCTCGACAGCAAGCTCCGCGACATCCCCGAGAAGACAGAGCGCACATGGTTTGTGCTGGCTTGCTACAACGGCGGATACCACCACATACGCGATGCGATGGAGCTTGCCCGCAAGCATGGCCACAACCCTCACCGATGGGAAGAGGTCTCCCCCTATGTACTGGGGCTGCGCGAGGCCCGCTATTACAATGATCCCGTGGTGCGCTATGGCTACATGCGCGGCAACGAGACCGTGGACTATGTAGACCGCATCCGACAGCGGTGGGCACAATATCGGGGAAGTGCGGGAGCCGGCTCTTTCTCCGGCTCATTCGGCACCCCTACCCCACAACCGGCCAAAAAGAAGTACCGCTTCCATATCTGATGCCCCCCCCAAGAGACCCCTACCCTCCACTTTCCAGCATATTCCATCCCACAAAGAATGCAGGAAAGTGGATTTTTTTTATCCGTCAGATTAAACTTTCGCTACATAGGCACGTCATATAATCAGTTGCAACTAAAATGACACAAAGAATAACAAATTAAAAGTAAGGAGAAAAAACAATGAAAAAGTTAATGTTGACACTTGCAGCTCTGATGCTGATAGGAACAGCCGCTATGGCACAAGATGATAATAAGAAAGAAAAGAAGCTGGACAAGACAGAGATGGTGAAGAAGCATACAGAGCGCATGGCTACAAAGTACAAACTGGATGAAAAGCAAGCCAAGAAACTGCTGGACCTCAACACCAAATACGCCGACAAACTGAATATGGGTCCCGGCATGGGTCAAGGTATGGGTCCCGGCAGAAACGGCGTACGTCCTGAGCGCAAGCAGATGACCGACGAGCAGAAGAAGCAGATGCAGGAGCGCCGCCAGCAGCGCCAAGCCAACATGGAGGCATACAAGACTGAGCTGAAAAAGATTCTCAACGACGAACAGCTGAAGCAGTATGAGACTGACATGGCTCAGGGTCGCAACGGCGGACAAAAACGCAACAAACAAAACAATCAATAGGTCTCATTCATAACAACCCTGGATGCCGGAAACTGCGTGAGCAGCCTCCGGCATTTTTTTAGGGTGAATATTATGTTGCAGTGCCCCTTATTGCTGCCCTCGCCCTGACCCTCTCCCACAGGGCGAGGGAGCTACAATGGTTCCCTCGCCCCGTGGGAGAGGGTCAGGGTGAGGGCAGCCTGACTTAATACAGATTTACTTTACACGGTATTAACAATTAAAGAAAGGTGTAAAGTAATGAAAAAAGAACGTAGATGTCGTCGTCAATTTGACGATCAG
>SFKY01000048.1 GCA_004554665.1 Bacteroidales bacterium | reverse complement strand
TGTCCATTGCGATACATAAAGGTGACAACATTTATGTATAACTTATAAAAAAGAAAGAAAATGGATTTGTTTACAATTGGATTTGCAATCTGCCTGCTAAGTGGCTTGGGCTGCTTCTGGCTGTTTTTCAAATGTATCGATTGGTTTGAGAAAATCTAAAGAAAAAGGAGGTAGAGATTATGTACACAACATTGTTTATCATCAGCTTGGTGGCTTTTGCGTACCTGATGTACGTACTCATCAAGCCAGAACTGATGGAGCTATGAGAGGAGAAGCCGAATTAATTCGGATTATCCCGAGCAGCGACAGAAGAAGACGAAGTCAGGAAAAAGTGACGAAAACAGGAAGTAACCGTGAATGGCAACAATGACTTGGTAAACAACTATGTATGGCGTGGAATGGACCAAAACTCAGGCTTTTCCGTTCAGCCAACCCTTGGCATGTCGTACAAAGGATTCTCCCTGTCGGTATGGGGCAGCCAGAGTCTGACGAATAACGCAGAGCGCGACGTTCAGGAACTGGACCTCAATCTCAGTTACTCCATTGGTGGATTATCAGCCACATTGACGGATTATTGGTGGGGCGGATTGCATAATCCTTATGGTTACTACAAAGAGGGACCCGCTGACAATCCCATAGACGGAGGTCATCACTTTGAGGCGACGGTGGCTTACAACTTCGGCACTAAACTGCCTCTTACTCTCAGTTGGTCAACATGGTTTGCCGGAGCCGACGTGCGTACAGACAGCGATAAGCGTTGCTACTCAACTTACATCAATGCGTCATACGACATCGCTTGCCCAGCCGATGTGACATTGACACCATCCGTAGGTTGCACTCCATGGCAAGGCTACTACAACGACAAGGCCGCAATAACCGACATCTCGCTGAAAGCAGCCAAGGATGTGGCATTGAGCGACAAACTCTCTATGCCTGTGTTTGTGCAGGCCATTGCCTCACCCATAAACGACCATGTCTATCTCGTTGCAGGAGTTGGGATAGGGTTCTAAAAACACACCCCCTCAACTCCTCTCTCTGAGAAGGGTTAGGGGGTGGCTTTAAGGCAAGACACTTATCTATATCCAATTGTTCTGAAAGCGTTTGACAGCGATTGATTCCGTAAGAATACGGATAAACTCTTGCATGGAGTGTTTGCGATAGGTTTCTTTCAGGATATGAACGCATCCCGACATCTGGTTGTCGGGAACATTTATCGGCACGGCTTTCACATCGCAGACACCGTAGATGGAATCTTCAGCCAACACGGTGACGAGGTTTGTCTGGCGTACGAGTTTCAAGAGCGTGTTGACATCATTCAGTTCGATGCGTATCTTGAACTTGTCGTAATCGGACACGATGTTGTCAAAGGCATTACGGGCCTGCAACCCTTTTGAAGGGAGCGCCAAATCGTATTTTTCAAGCTCGGATATGGATACTTTATCTTTTGAAGCAAGGGGATGGTTGTTTCCAACAATCACCGACAATGTGTTCTGAAACAGGATATGCGACTCAACATCGGGCAAGGGCTGAATGGGCTTGAATGCGAGAACAAAATCGAGCTCATGGTTGGAAAGTAATTCCATGAGCTCGTTCATCTGCTTATACACGATATTGACTTTTATCTTCGGATACATCTTTAGAAAAGATATAACGGTTTCAGTGAGAATGGGACTGAAAGAATGGGTGACTCCAATGTTGATCGTGCCAGTCAGCATTTTCCGTAAATCACGAATCCGGTCGGCACAGGCCTCTGCATCGTGGATGGTACGCAGGGCAAACGGAAGCATCTCTTCTCCCGCCTCGGTCAGCCGGATGGAATGGCTGTCGCGGATGAACAGTTGTGTGCCAAGCTCATCTTCCAGTTGCTTAATCTGCTGCGAAAGCGAGCTTTGGGCCATATTCAGGCAGTTTGCCGCATGTGAAAAGTTCAGTGTCTCGGCTGCCTTTGCAAAATATCTTAATTGTCTTAGTTCCATATGGCTGCAAAATTACAAAAAAACGGCTAACGCGTTGCGGTGAACGAGAGTTTCTTTAAGAGAAAGACGGGAATCGTAGCTCCTACGACCATGCCCAAGACAATGAACGCACAGGTGAGGCCGTTGAAGGTAAACAGATAGAAATAATGTTCGAAAACTTCTTCTCGAGTATGATACAGGCATGACAACAGAGCCTCTACAGTGCGGTAGGCATACATCCCTGGTATCATAGGCAAGAGTGCCGGGAAAAAACACACCTCAGCGGGACACTTGATGTGTGATGCAAACAACACCGAGAACATTCCGATGGCAAATGAAGCCACCGTGCTAGCTGGGATGATGTGTAAACCGCCCAATTCCGGCAAGGTCAACACGTAACGTATGGCATGTCCGACGGCAGCAATCAGAGCGCATGTCAGATATGCACGCCTGGGAGTGTTGCTGATACTGGAAAAACCGATTGCAGCTATCGCCGCAAAAAAGCCATCCTCAAAAATATTCACAAAAATATCATTCCACATCGTTCTTTAAAACCATTTTAATCCAAGTATGAGCATTCCGGCGCAAAGTCCGGCAGAAAGACATACGGTAAGCACAACTGCGTCAAGAAATCGGCTGAACGCACACAAATAATGCCTATATATCATATCACTGACAGAATTTATATACGGCACTCCGGGAATCAAGTATAAAACACTTGTGCCAAGTGCTAATTCCGGGGTAGAACCAATATGGAAAATATGCCCTCCGGCACTGATGGAGGCGGAGAAGAATGAGGCGCAAAGAACAGTCAGACGTACGTCGCGACCATCTTCGAGCATGATTTGCTTGAGTCTATATCCGGCCAATGTCGAAACGAATACTATCAGCATGGCAAACCAGTCGCCACCAAACAGACGGCAAAATGCAGCATTGGCAAAACTCGTCAGTATCAGCACCTCCCATTTCCCCGTCGGCTTTGTCGTCTTTATGCTTTCAAAGCGCCCAACCGCAGCAGGCAGGCCCAAACTGTTGTCGGCCACTTCCCAACTGAGCTGGCTTAAGCGGGTGTTCTGATCAAAACTGATGCCACAACTTGCGGTCTTGCGTTGTGCCATTTTTGCTTGCGACCGGTCTGTTTTCCACACAGATACTGTTACGTGAGCCGGCATGATGAATATATCAAGGTTCACGCCAAAGGCCTCAGCCATACGTCTGGTGTTTTTCTCTATGCGGATACATGTGGCTCCGCATCCCGACAGCAGAGAGGCATATTCGGCAAGGAAAGCGGCTGTCTCTTGCAAAACGGAGCTGTCTTCAGGATTGTTCATCCTTCTGGTCTTTACTTTCATCTTCTTTGTCGGCAATTCCGGGAATCTTATCGTCTCCTGGAACGTAGAACATATCTGTTTCCCGACCAAACTCCAAAAAATGTGTTGCTTTGTGACCACGGCTTCTGCCACGGTGTTTGAAACAGTAATTTGCGATGAGTCGGAAAATAAATGCGCACAACAGCACTGCCGCAATAACGCACCACGTAATCATTGGATAATTCATAATCATTTTTTTTAAAATTCTGTGCAAAAGTAGAACATCTCTCAAAAATAAATAAACGATGATTAAGGGAATTTCCTATCATTGCTATAGGCAAAGTTGAATCCATCCACTCGGGTAATTTATGGATGCTATCAGCAGCAATCGGAACTTGTCAAAAAAATAACAACATCAAATCATAGGCATTATGCCCCTGAACAAAGTATATAAACAAGTGCAAGCATGTTCAAAAACTATAAAGAAAGAACTATGTTTGTGGACTCCTAATAGTTTTGGAAGAATAAATTTATAAGTAGAACAAGATGATTTGTAATGAGAATAATTTGGTATCAAAGCATTCTCATTATGATATCTTACTTCCTATTGTCTGTTAGTTAAGTGCGAAGTTGGGGGAGCAAAGGCTGAAGCTCAAGCGAGGGTTTCGGCCTGATTTTTTTTCTCTACTCTCGTAAACAGTTTTTGGTGGACGGCAATGATTCGATATATACTGATTTGCAACATTTTAAGATAAAATAGATTAATGTTGGCGGCCAAATCGTTAACTATTCCCAATGTTAGGAATTTTTTGCATATTCATTCATTGCGGTAGCTGCAAATAATGTGTATATTTGCACGTGTGTTTTTCATAGTATTAGATTTAAGGTTAACAATGATTGGGGAGTACAGCGGTACTCCTTTTTTTTATTTCTCCCCTATGATACTGCTTGTCATGTGTCGAATCTGATATAGGCTCGGTCATCAAATGATTGGTTACCGGGAATCACCCCTTTGGTGGCCACGTAATGGTGGATGCAGAGCGGATCGGTGCTCAAAAGTGCTTGCAGGTGGCGCTCTGAGGCGCAGAGCGTGTCGTGCAGGAACGGATAGCCGTCGGTGGCCAGTACCACGGTGGCTCCTGCCGGGAGGGCGGCTACATGCTGCATGGCGATGGGGAATCCGTCGATTACGGCAAAGTCTTTGTTTTGTCGCTTGCAGCTGTCTAATAGGTCTGCATAGATGGCGGCGCGGCCTATGTCGTTGGCCTGCAGGTCTTCCAGCCGTGCGCCCTGTGCGAGCGCCTGCCGCAGACGGGCGGCGCGCTTCTCGGCGGCGATGTGCTCAGCGGGCTTCTCGATGGCGTACCGCTGGCCTTGGGTGAGGCATTGGCAGTCGCCCACCAGCCAGATCTCGTTTCGGTGTCGGCTGTATATAGCCGCCGAGGCTGTGGGTCGCTCCCACGGATGTGCGGAGAGTCGTTGGATGTCGATGGCATGGTGCCGGTAGATGGAGGCGATGTAATCGGTGATACCCCTGCAGAAATCGTCCAGGGTGGCATCGGAGGCAAGCTGTGTACGGATATACTGCACGACCGCCTCCATACAGAGGCGGCCGTTGCTCATGGTGGGGGCTATGCGGATGGGGCTCTTGCTCGTGCTTCCGTCTATCACGGCGATGAAGTCAGGAGTCACGACGATTCCGTCTTCGCACGTTGCCGGGCTGTGCTTCCCGACGATGGTCTGTTCGATGATTTGCATGGTCAAAGTTGGGATTAAACGACTTGCGCTTGCCTTTCTCCTGCTGTCTGCTGCCGCGGGGCGTGTCGGGACGGCTTCCGATGGCACGGTCGTCATAGCTTGCTCTTGTCTTGCCCTTGCCGTCGTAGAGCTTGGCAATGAGGTCGGGGCGGCCTATGCGGCGCAGTGCTGCCTCGATGGCACGCCGCTCCTGGGGCTTGTACCAGAAGAAGTACTGCCGTTGGGCGAGTTTTTCCTGCTGGCTGCGGGCACAGTAGACGGGTTCGAGCGTGTAGGGATGGTACCCGGTGTACCAAGTCTCGGTACTGATGGTCATGGGCGTGGGGGTGAAGTCTTGCACCTGCTCCAGATGGAAGTCGAGCTGCTTGGTGATGACCGCCAGTGAGGCCATGTCCTCTTCCTTGCAGCCGGGATGGCTGCTGATAAAGTAGGGGATAATCTGCTGGTTGAGCTGCTCCTCACGGTTAATCTGGTCGAAGCGCCGCTTAAAGTCATAGAACTGCTGGAACGAGGGCTTCCGCATCAGATGGAGCACGCTGTCTGAGGTGTGCTCGGGAGCCACTTTGAGCCGTCCGCTCACATGGTGGCAGATCAGTTCGCGTGTGTACTGGCGTGCTGCCTGGTTGGCATGCTCGTCGGCGCTGCGGTGGAGCAGCAGGTCGTAGCGCACGCCGCTGCCGATAAAACTCTTCTTGATGCCGGGCAGGGCGTCTACTGCGTGGTAGATGTCGAGCAGACGGCTGTGGTCGGTATCCAGGTTAGGGCAGATGCGCGGGTGGATGCACGAGGGACGGCAGCACTGGGCGCAGGCCTTGCGGTTCTTGCCCCCCATGCCGTACATGTTGGCCGAAGGGCCGCCAAGGTCGGAGAGGTAACCCTTGAAGTCGGGCATCTCTATCACCTGTTTCACCTCTTTCAGGATGCTCTCCTTGGACCGGCAGGCAATGAACTTGCCCTGATGGGCGGAGATGGTGCAGAAGGCGCAGCCGCCGAAGCAGCCACGATGGATGTTGACCGAGAACTTGATCATCTCGTAGGCAGGAATCACCTTGCCCTTGTACTTGGGATGCGGCAGCCGGGTGTACGGGAGGTCAAACGAGGCATCGAGCTCTTCGGTGGTCATGGGCGGATAGGGCGGGTTGACCACGGCATAGCGTGTGCCCACCGCCTGCAGCAACCGCCGGGCGTGCATCTTGTTGGATTCTTCCTCGATGTGCCTGAAGTTTTCGGCCTGTGCGCGCTTGCTTTCCAGACATGTCTCATGGCTGTGGAGCACGATGTCGTCGTCGGTGATGCCGCCGGGAATCTCGGATTCGGCACAGAGGTACACCGTCTGTGGGATGTGTCGGGTCTCTGCCATGCTGTGGCCGGCGCTGAGCTCGCGACAGAGCGCTGTGATGGGTTTCTCGCCCATGCCGTAGATGATGAGGTCGGCACCCGACGGGCAGAGTATGCAGGGCATGAGCTTGTCCTGCCAGTAGTCGTAGTGGGTGAGACGGCGCATGGAGGCCTCGATGCCGCCCAGCACCACGGGCACATCGGGGTACAGCTGTTTGAGTATCTGGGTGTACACGATGGAGGGATAGTCTGGGCGCAGGCCGTGGCGGCCGTCAGGACTGTAGGCATCGTCGCTCCGCATGCGGCGGTTGGCGGTGTAGCGGTTGACCATCGAGTCCATGGCTCCCGGCGTGACTCCGAAAAAGAGGCGCGGCCGCCCCAGTTTCTTGAAGTCGCGGTAGTCGCCGTGCCAGTCGGGTTGTGGCACAATGGCCACTCGGTAACCTTGGGCTTCCAACACACGGCCTATGACGGCCGCACCAAACGATGGGTGATCCACATAGGCATCGCCCGAGAAGAGGATGATATCCAGCTGGTCCCATCCTCGTAGTTCACACTCTTTCTTGGTAGTGGGAAGAAAGTCGGAGAGTCTGTATTCTTTCAATGTACTGCTTGGAATAGTTAGGGTTTTACAGCCTCTTCGGCATCGGCGTGCAGTCCCCTCCAATCGATGTAGAGGAGCACCAGCTGATGCAGGCCAAAGGCTTTCATGTTGTTATTGTACACCACATCGAGACAGAGGTCAAGGAGCGACTTGTCTTGTCCGGCTTCCGATTCGAGAAGGGAGCGGAGGGTGAACTTGAGCTTGTCGAGCACTTCCTCGTCGATGATACCGGAGCTGTCGACAAGGTTTTTCAGCAGCGCATACCTTTCGATGGTCTGCAGGTGTGCGTCGGTTACTTCTATGCTTCGGGTTCCTGATGGGTTGGCTTGTATCTTATACATAATATAAAAAAAGTTGATGGTTTATCTGAGTAAGAAGTTGAGTATGCCCTGCATGATGCTGCCTCGTGTCTGTGGAGACGCGATGCACTCGAAGGGGAATCCCATGACCATGCTGCGGCGGGTGTCACTACGATAGGCCACGGCGGCCGATGTGCCGTCTGCATACTGCATGGCGCAGTAAGCGGGCTGCACCGGGTGGAGTATCTCGGGGTGGGTGGCCGCATAGTGGTGCGGATTGGGGGTGCGGTGGATGTCGAACGTGAGTCCGAGTCCGTTGATGGCCGGCGAGCGGGTGATGCTGTCGGTGGCGGTGTATGTTGCCAGCAGCACATCGGCCATGAAGCGGCGCTCGGCATCGCTCTGCATGTCGGAGCCCAGATAGCTTCCGCTCACCAAGAGGGCTCCCCGCTGCAGCACATAGTCGCTGATGAGCCGCTGCAGGGTGGGGGAGAAGGTCTTGTAGACACCAAGCGCTTGCGGGGTGTAGCGCTCCAATCCGAGAATCAGGTCCACACAGGGATAGTCGGTGAGCTTGACACGGCCGTTTGCCACGGCCTTGGAACTGCAGCTCACCACGTTGTAGGCACGCGCCGTGGCAATGGCCTCGGTGTGGGTGACTGTGTAGTCGCCCGTATTGCCGGCAATCAGTGTCCCGGCCAGTTCGTCGCCGCCATAGCCCAGTCCGCCGGGTCCCTCAATGCCCATTCTGGAGCGTTGGAAGTGTGTTTGCCGACCGTTCCAGCCCGCTGTGAGACCGTAGGAGACCCCCATGTCGGCATCGAGGTCGAATCCCTGTCGGCTGTCATCGTCGACGACGGCCGGTGCCGATAGGCGGTGGAAGCCATTGACTACCAGTACGGTCTGCGCGGCTCCCGGATGGTGGAAGGCAGACAGCACTTCGGTGGGAAAACTCTCGCCTCCGTCGTTGACAGCCGCCACCTTGAAGCGGTAAGTCACGTCGGGTTCCAGCATCAGCGTGTACGAAGTGCCCTTTACCAAGGTGCCGTTGTCGAATCCGGCAGAGCCTGTGGCTGTATAGACGATATACGAATGGGGGTTGGCCGACGGCTCTCTGGGGTCGGTCTGTGGAGTCCAGTCGAGCTGTAGCTGTCCGGGTGTCGTAAAGTGTGTGCGGAAATCTTGTGGCGCAAGGGGCTGCACCACATAGGGGCGGCCATGCTGTGTGGCGACAAACTTGAGGATGCTCTTGTAGATGGCGCGGGCGATGGTGAACTTGAAGTTGGGGTCTTGCGCATACACCATGTCCGGGAAATTCTGGTGTGAGAGCAGTTCGATAATGGCCGACGGTATCTCCGGATTGCGCGTCTCCGAGTAGTTGCGGTCCCACAGATAGCGACGGTTCCACTGCTTATACTTGTATAGAAGGTCTCTGGTAATCTCGTCGAGCACATTCTGGGCAAATATCTTGGATGCCGTGCGCGGAATACCGGCATTGAGCAGGCCATTGTTGAACTGGGTCGTGCAGATGGAGAGCGAGCCGACCAGTCCCTTGCCGTCGGTGGCGTAGCCCGCATCGCTGTGTACGGCCAACGACAGTTCGATAGGCACCTGCTTACCCTCGATGGTTGGTGCGTAGACAGAGCCTCCGGCGAGCCAGTTGGTCATCAGCGGGCGGGTGTTGATGTCATCGCTATAATCGTCTTTTCCCCCCTTGGTGCTGTACACGCTGTAAGGTGCGCCTGCCCATTGGGCTGCATAGCGCGCAGCCTCACATGCCCGTGGCAGTCCGCTGCCCATGCCGCCCCGTTGGATGTTGCCCATGCCGCCGCCGAAGCGCACGGCATCGGCCGTGACGATGCCTTTCTTCGAGGTGTTGTTGGTAATCATCACCCTGTTAAACTCGTTGCTGCCCTTGTCGAAATCGAATGTACCCAGATACACCCATGTGCCGCCGCCCATTTGCTGGTTTACCCGGAAGTGGGTTTCCTGTCCCTTGTGGTAGACGATGTATTCGGCATCGCGCACGCTCTTCTTGGGCAGCGTCTGGTAGCTCACGTACACGGCGTATCGGCCCGCTTCGGGGATGTCGGGCGTGTAGGATATGAAACTGATCTTGCTCTTGCTCTTGGTAGACTTGATTTGCCGTGCCGTGCCTGCCGTAAAGGGATTCTCGTTGTCCATGTAGGCTCCGGCGTGCCAGCCGAATCCCTTGGCCGTGCAGTTTTCCCACTGGCGGTTGCCGTTGCCGTACTCCAGATAGCCCTTGCGGGTGGCGGGCGCATCGTTGTCAACAATCACCTCGTGGGGCTGCCAGTCGCGCTCCCGAGGCGTAAAGACGTTGGCCCCGGCGTTTTCGAGCATCGGGATGAGAAAGGGTACCACGATGGTGGGTGTAAACAGGTCTTCGGTGGTGCCAAACAGGTGGGGGCGCTGCCACTGCCAGCTCCCTTTCTTGTGGTCGAAATACTTGCCGTGGCTGGCATAGACGGTGAGGTGGCGGTTGAAGAGGCCACGCTCGGGGACGAAGGGGCGGGAAGTATTGCGCACCCACGGTTCTCCACTATAGTCTATGTTTCCCCAGATGCGTGTAATGCCCTCGGTGTCATAATTCTCGGAAACGGCGAGCCGGTCTATTGTCATGCCGTTGACCGCAATGCGCAAGCGGTAGTCCGCATAGGGACGGGGCAACAGTTTGCGCACCTTGCGGTAAATCTTGTCTACGGATTTGGGGGTGAAGTCTTGTGCGGCAAAGGCATTGTTGGTGGTAATGGTAATGATTCTCGCCGCAGGGTCTATATGGTAGCCTGTCATGCGTGCTTGCTGCATGGTGTGGCGGCCTTCAGCCTTGTACAGCAGGAAATAGTTGGCCAACTTACGCTCGTCGCCTTCGTCCAGCCGGGTTTCCTGTGCTCTTGCAACCATCCAGCTGCCAACGAGCATCGCCAACAGCAACAATAGGGTCTTATGCTTCATCCTTTAGCCTATGTCTCCGATAGTGAACAGTTCTGGTTTCTTGCCCTTGAAGTCTTTGTAGTACAGTTTGATGGTCTTCATGTCAGCCTCTACGTCGCCCGACGGGATGACCACACGGGTGCAGGCGATGAGCTTGCGCTCATAGTCGGCCGCATAGAGCAGTATAGGCAGCTTGGCCTTGAGGGCAATGAAATAAAACCCCTTTTTCCAGTCGGGATTGAGCGAGCGTGTGCCTTCCGGCGTGATGCAGAGATGGAAGGTGTCGGCCTCGCGTGCCGTGGTGGCCAGGTTGTCGGTCATGCTCGTGTGCTTGCTCCGCCATACAGGAATACCACCCATAGCCCGGAAAATGGGGCCAAGAGGCCAGAAGAACCATTCCTTTTTCATTAGGAAATGATTGTGCATGCCCTCGGCACGCATGTAGAGTTGTCCGATGATAAAGTCCCAGTTACTGGTGTGGGGCGCCAGGCAGATGATGTATTTGTCGGGATGGTCTACGGTGACGCGCTTCGTCCATCCCATGCGCTTGTATAGCAGCCAACTGCAGAATCGTTGCAACATAGCTCCCACTTAATATAAACTGTTAATCTGGTCGATGATTTCCTCTACCTGCTTGTTAAACTCGGCAATGGTGAACCGATAATACTTCTTGGCGGGCAGTCCCGGTTCCGGATGAGAGATACGTTTCAGGAAATCGGAATGGATGTCGAGGATAGACCGGATGATAGGGTCTGTATCCTCCTTGGTGGATGTGCCGCTGTACAGCGAAGCAGCCACACACTCTGCGAAAAGGTCCGTGCAAATATAGTTGACTGCACGTTTCAAGTCTCTTTTGCTACTCATAAGTGATGAATTGATTACGTTCCAAAGATATAAAAAATATGGGAAAAGCAAGTGAATATTGAAAAAAAATATTTCAAAACCATGTTTTCTTTATCATTTCTTTCCATATCTCGTCGAAAAAACGTAAATTTGCAACGGCTATAAACGGCGTTTGGCTCTCCTAAACGTGGCGTTTGGCTCTCCCGAACGTGGCGTTTGCCTCTTCTAAACGTGGCATATGCCGAGCTGACCGTATCGTTTGTATTTTGCCAAGCATAGATTTATAGACATAAAATAAAGGTAAAATGAAAAAAAGTCTTTTGCAGAGAGAACGGGCTGCCTATCAGCCAAAGTTGCCCAAAGGCCTTCAGGGTGCCGTAAAGGTGCAGGAGGGTGAGCCTACGCAGAGTGTAGGTGACCAGGAGGCTATCCAGAAACTTTTCCCACACACCTATGGCATGCCCCTCGTCGAGTTTGTGCCCGGTGATGAGGCCCAGAGCCAGCGCATGAATGTGGGTATCATCCTTTCGGGTGGCCAGGCTCCCGGCGGTCATAATGTCATCAGCGGTATCTTTGACGCTGTGAAGAAGCTTAACCCTGAGAACAAGCTCTATGGCTTCCTGATGGGTCCCGGTGGACTCGTAGACCACGACTACAAGGAGCTTACTGCCGATATCATCGACGAATACCGCAACACCGGTGGCTTCGACATGATCGGTTCGGGCCGTACCAAGCTGGAGAAGGTAGACCAGTTTGAGAAAGGACTGGAGATTATCCGCGAGCTCGATATCAAGGCCATTGTCATCATTGGTGGCGACGACTCTAATACCAACGCCTGCGTGCTGGCCGAGTACTATGCTGCCCACAACTATGGCGTGCAGGTAATCGGTGCACCCAAGACCATCGACGGCGACTTGAAGAACGAGCAGATTGAGACCTCGTTTGGTTTCGACACTGCTACCAAGACTTACTCAGAGGTAATCGGCAACATCGAGCGTGATGCCAACTCTGCCCGCAAGTACTGGCACTTCATCAAGCTCATGGGTCGTTCGGCTTCTCACATCGCACTGGAGTGTGCCCTGCAGACACAGCCCAACATCTGTCTGATATCTGAGGAGATCGAAGCCAAGGACATGACGCTGAACCAGATTGTTGAAGGTATTGCAGAGTCGGTAGCCGTACGTGCTGCAGACGGCAACAACTTCGGCGTGGTGCTCATTCCCGAAGGCCTGATTGAGTTTATCCCCTCTATCGGCCGTCTGATCGACGAACTCAACGACCTGCTCGCTGCCCACGGTGAGGATTACAAGAATCTGGAGCCCGATGAGCAGAAGAAGTACATCGTTGCCCATCTCTCGGCAGAGAATGCAGCAACCTTCGAGACCCTGCCTGCTGACGTGGCACGCCAGTTGTCGCTCGACCGCGACCCCCACGGCAACGTACAGGTATCGCTTATCGAGACAGAGAAGCTCATCTCGGATATGGTAGGTGCCAAGTTGGCTCAGTGGAAGGAAGAAGGCAAGTTTGTAGGCAAGTTTGCTGCCCTGCACCACTTCTTCGGTTATGAGGGTCGTTGCGCTGCTCCTTCCAACTTCGATGCAGACTACTGCTATGCACTGGGTGTAAGCGCCGTACAGCTCATCGCCAACGGCAAGACCGGTTACATGGCTATCGTCAAGAACACCACTGCCCCCACAGACGAGTGGAAGGCTGGCGGTGTGCCCATCACCATGATGATGAACATGGAGCGCCGCAATGGCGAGATGAAGCCCGTAATCCGTAAGGCACTCGTAGAACTGGAAGGCAAGCCTTTCAAGAAGTTTGCCGAGAAGCGCGACGAGTGGGCACGTGCTACCTGCTATGTATATCCCGGTCCCATCCAGTACTGGGGTCCTGCCTCTGTATGCGACCGCACCACACGCACACTCGCACTGGAGCAGGGAGAGAAATAAAATGACAGACAGCATCACGTCCATCCCTACAGCATGACGGGTGATGGATGGTGAACAGCAAGAAGAGGGAAGAACGGAGAATCCTGCAGGTCTGTACCGGCGATTCTTCACTCTTCCTTCTTCCCTTGATACTCCCTCGCAGAGGGATTGACTTTGTACAAACAGATGACAGACAGAAAACCTACCCGTAAGAGAAGCACATCATCGAATCGACGCGTTCCTTCGCGCCGCAAGTCAGACGGCGTAGGGTTGCGTGGTCTCTTTCGCCGTATGCCCCGATGGGCCTTCACATTGGGAGCTGTCTGCGTGGTAGCCTTGTACATCTGGATTTTCTACTACTTTTTTGTAGGCCCCACAGGTTTCAGATGGCGTGCCCTTTACGGCGATGCCAAATACCCCGACGGCTACGAGATACATGGTATTGACATCTCTCACTATCAGGGTCATATCGATTGGGACAAGTTGCAGTATGCCATGATAGAGCGTTGTCCCCTACGTTTTGTTATCATCAAATCCACCGAGGGGAGCACCCGCGTCGATCCCCGTTTCAACGAGAACTTCGACAATGCGCTCGAATATGGCTTCATCCGTGGTGCCTACCACTTTTGGAGCAACAAGTCCACTGCCCGTGAGCAGGCATACCATTTTCTGAAGCATGTACATCTGCAGGAGGGCGATCTTCCGCCCGTGCTCGATATTGAGCATGCGCCGGCGGGCACCAGTGTGGAGGATTTTCAGCGTGATGTGCTTACATGGCTGCATATCGTCGAAGACAAGTATCATGTCAAGCCCATCATCTATACCTATTATAAATTTAAGGAGCGCTACCTTAGTGCCCCCGTATTCGATGACTATCCCTATTGGATAGCCCACTACTATGTACCCAAAGTAGCCTACCAAGGAGCCTGGAAATTTTGGCAACACACCGATGCGGGCCGCCTGCCTGGCATCAAGGGCTACGTAGATTTCAATATCTACAACGGCTCCTTTTATGACTTGCGCCGCCTGACCATTGGCAATCAGGAAGACAGGTATTAAGAGAAATAGCTAACTTACAATCTTTCCGGCAAAGTCTTTTACCAATTCATCGTATGTCCTATGTAGCGGTGTCTTGACCTTGACGAGTAGCTGAAGAATCATGCGGTCGAAAAAGCGCATGGTCTCAAGTCTGTATTCGCCCTCAAAGAATGTGGTGGCGATGGCTGGCTCCCTGAGGGAGGGAGGATAGGCCGCTTCGAGCTCTGTAGCGGCATGCGGTTTGTCCATGCCACAGACAAACAGGAAGAGGCGCTTTCCCCTTACAGTCGCTTGGTTTTGCGCACACCATTGCGACATCTGCTTGCGCGGCTTGCCTGCGTAAATGGAGGTACCGAGCACAACGGTGTCATAATCAGATAAGCAGATGTCGTTCTTGCGGTCTATATCCACCAGCGTGACAGAAGCCTTAGCTTCCAGTTGTTTGCCTATGGATTGGCAGATGGTGGCGGTGGTTCCGTATTTGGAACTATAAAGGATAGCTATATTGCTCATGTGAAGGTTGTTTAGGATGTTTCTTTCCTGAAAACTAAGCATGCCCACGGCTCTTCAGAGTGGGTAGCGGCGTGTGTCAAACCGCATTTACTGGCCCGGTTGCACAGCAGGGGAATGTCTGTCGTGTAAAAACCGCTTACGATGAGGGTGGCTCCGGGTGCCATCTTGGCGACAAGTCGCGGCATGTCGGCAAGGATGATGTTGCGATGGATATTGGCCATCACGATGTCGAAAGTTCCTGTGATCTGTTCAGCCACCTGTATGTCGCCATGCAGGGCTTCGAGGCATTCTACACCGTTGAGTGCGGCATTGTGGCGGGTATTGTCCACGCTCCACTCGTCGATGTCGTAGCCTATACATGATGAGGCTCCCAACAGGGCGGCGGCAATGGAGAGGATGCCGGTGCCGCAACCACAGTCGAGCACGCGCTTGGTGGCGGGCTGGGCATCGATGAGCGCACCTATCACCATGCGGGTGGTCTCGTGGGTGCCTGTGCCGAATGCTTGGCGAGCCTCGATGGCAATGGGCATCTCGTGGGGAGCGATGTCGGGGCACTGGGTGCTGCGTGCATCGTAGACCACTATGCGCGAGGCGATGTGTATGGGTTCAAATCCCTGTTGCTCCCATTGTTCGTTCCAGTCGCGGTCCTCGGCAGGTGAAAGGGTATAGGTGATATGCACGTCAGCAATGGGAAACGCCTGTAGACCGGCATCGAGTGTGGGCTGGTCTATCAGTGTCTCCTGCACATAGCCGTTGAGCCCTTGGTCGGTGTCTTCAAACGATTCAAACCCCGCTTCACCGGCAATGTCTGCCAGCAGGTCTTTGGCAATCTGTGCCAGATTGTCGGCACACTGAATGTGGAATGATGCGATGAGGTATTTCATAATCTGTCAATTATATTCTAAAATTCACTGCAAAAATATAAAAAATAGGGAAAAACCTATCATGGTTTAGGGTTTTTCCGTAAATTTGTAGTGAGATTGGTGCTATTTTTGCATCATGAATGATAGTATATAATAAAAGGTAAAGGAGATTTAGCGTATGAGAAAGATAATGTTAGCTGCAGTGCTTGCAGGGATGATGCCGCTGGCACTGATGGCGCAGGACGATGACCTCTACTTCACTCCGAAGAAGAAGGTGGCTGCCTCTACCTCTGCCAAGAGTAAGGTGGAGACTGACAAGCCTGCCTACTATGTGGGCAGTGACCGTGATGTGGACGAGTATAACCGACGTGGGCAGTACTGGAGCCACTATCAGAAGATAGGAACCGATGAGAAAGGAAACGACATCATCGAGTTTCAGAAAGGCCGTGGTGTTTATCCCGATTCCACTTATATAGACACCACTTTCGTAGGCAGATACTATGACACGGTGGTGGACGAGGATGATTATACTTACTGCAGGCGCATGAGCCGCTGGGACGGGTGGTACGATCCCTGGTTTTACAGCTACCGATGGGGGTATGGCCCTTATTGGCGTGCCTACTGGTATGATCCGTGGTATTATGGTGGATGGTATGATCCGTGGTTTGACCCTTGGTACTATGGTTACGGATGGGGCTGGCCCTACTATAGGGGTTATTGGGGATGCGGCTGGCCTTATTACGGAGGCTATTGGTGTCATGCCGGTGGCTGGGGATGGCCCTCGTACTGGGGAGGAGGCTATATAACCCACACAGGAGGCAATCCGCGTGGGCTGGCAGGCTACCGTACTTGGAACGGACCTAACCGTGGCTCGACATCCGGGTCGCTGGCATCGCACGGCACTACGACATCCAATCGCAACGGATATACCTCGCGTATCAATGCCAACCGCTCTTTCGGAGGACGTACGGATTATAGTACGCGCAACACCCAGTCGTTTGGTACTCGGTCCAACGTGCCCGCTACGGGCTCGTCTACCCCTTCGTTTGGCGGAGGAAGCTTCGGCAGCAGTCGTGGCGGTTTTGGCGGCGGACACTCTATGAGTGGCGGCGGTGGCGGACGCTTCGGCGGCGGGAGAAGATGACACTGCTCAATTCATAATTCACAATTCATAGTTAAGGATTCTTTGTTGCGGTTCGCGATTATGAATGATGAAACGGAATTCATCGAAACCAATTATGAATTGTGAAATGTGAATAGTGAATTTTGAATTATAAATTATGAATTTTGAATTATGAATAGTAAAACATTCCAATATCTATTGGTAGCGGCAATGGCAGCCGTAACAGTGCCGGTAGCCGCACAGGAGACCTATCAGGATACCAAGTTGATAGGCAATGACTTGAATGGTACGGCGCGATACGTGGGTATGGGTGGTGCGATGGAGGCATTGGGAGCCGATATCTCTACTATCTCCTCCAACCCGGCAGGTCTTGCGCTCTTCCGTAAGGGGCAGGTAACGCTCTCTGCGGGTGTTGTTTCACAGGCCGAGGCTGATACTAAACCCTCGTTTGGTGGTATCAGTGCTTATATCAATGGTGACAAGACCAACCTGAGTTTTGATCAGGTGGGTGTGGTATGGCCATTGCGATCTGGACGAAATTCGTATCTCAACTTTGGCTTCAACTACCACAAGAGCCGTAATTTTGACCAGATACTCAATGCGGCCGGAAATCTTAGCAATGCGTCGCAAAACAAACTTTCGGCTATCAAGTATGCAGCCGGAGTGGGAGACTTGGCTTGGAATGCGGTAGATGCCAACTACGAGCAGATACTCTCGGGCACGGGCGATGACGGTAGCCGGTTTATGGATTATTACAATGGATCGGCCTATCTTTTCGGGCAGTATCAGAAAGGATATATCGGTGCGTACGACTTCAGCATTAGTGGAAGCATTGGAGACCGCGTGTATCTGGGTGTAACGATGGGCGTGCACGATGTAAACTATCGTAGCAACAGCTATTATACTGAGAATCTGCGCGATGCTGCTTCCAGTACGTGGGAAGGTATCTCTGAATCATGGGAAAACGTCAAGATAGACGGTACGGGTGTGGATGTCAAGGTGGGTGCTATCTTCCGTCCGGTGGAGGAATCGCCATTTAGAATTGGTGTCTATGTCAACTCGCCCGTGTTCTATGACCTCACGCTTCGCAGCACCAGTGACCTTTTGATGGCTGACAATAACGGTGGTTCGAGCAGTTGCGGCCAATCCGCCACTTATGATTTTAAAGTCTACACCCCGTGGAAGTTTGGACTGAGTTTGGGTCATACTGTAGGTGGTAACGTGGCTTTGGGTGCTACTTACGAGTATTCAGATTATGGGTCGATGGATAACCGAATCATTGATGGTGGCTATTTTGATGCATGGTATGGTGACTATTACGATACCAGCAGCAGTGACCGAGTGATGAACGATCATACGAAGCGTACGCTCAAGGGCGTTCATACCCTCAAGTTGGGTATGGAGGTGAAGCCCATCAAACCGTTGGCCTTGCGTGTAGGTTATAATTACCTCTCTTCTGCTTTTGAGGAAGACGGTTTCCGTGATGGCTCGTTGGAGTCTCCGGGTGTAGCTTACGCTACATCTACGGACTATACCAACTGGAAGTCGACCAACCGCTTCACATTGGGTCTCGGTTATCAGGTGGGCAAACTTAGTGTAGACTTTGCTTATCAGTACAGTCAGACCAATGGTGATTTTTATCCCTTTATGAGTTATGACGGTGACCGCAATCCAGAGTATAACAATGTGGTATCTGCCGCCGCCGTGACCCACAAACGCCATCAGGCCCTCGTAACATTGGGTTATAGGTTCTGAAAAAGGAGATTTAAAAGGTAAAAGGGTAAAGAGGTAAAACGGTAAAAGACATCTTTGTCATTTGCGTTTTACCTCTTTTGCTTTTTTATTTGCATGAGGTGGACGCACGAATGTGCGTCCCTACGTGTGGCTTATGAAATA
>SFKY01000047.1 GCA_004554665.1 Bacteroidales bacterium | reverse complement strand
GTTGTCTGCACAGAGAATCCAACTAAATCAATTAATCCGCTCATTCTCACAGATTTTTCATCATTCTGCCCTCATTCTCAGTTTTTTGTTGTATCTTTGCAGAAGATAGGCAGCACCTCAGCAATCGGAACAATTTTCACCACAGATGGACAAGATGACCAAAGAACAGCGGCATCGCTGCATGGCGGCGATACGGGGGCGTGACACACGGCCAGAGCTGATGGTGCGCAAGTTCTTGTTTGGCAGAGGATTCCGCTATCGGTTGAACCATCCGTGGCTGCCCGGTCACCCCGACTTGGTGTTACGCAAATACAGGACGGTGATTTTTGTCAACGGATGTTTCTGGCATGGTCATGAGGGATGTCGTTGGTTTAAGATGCCCAAGACCCATACCGATTTCTGGCAGGCGAAAATCATGCGCAACCGTGAGCGTGATGTGCGCGAGATGCAGCAACTCTCGTCGATGGGATGGCACTGTATCACGGTTTGGGAGTGCCAACTCAAGCCTGCCGTGCGCCAACAGACGTTAGAATCGCTTGCCTTTACCCTCAATCATATCTATCTGCAAGACCATGCATTGCACCGCTACGCCCCCATGGACGACGCGCCGGATATGGCGGCCGAACCTATGGGGGGCGGCGGATGGCTGGCATGATTAAGGGGATGGCCTTACAATGCTTATTGCTTCCTGGTATGTGCGAATAGCCATGCCAGCCGCTCCGAGGTATAGCTTTCGGTGCAGGTCACTTCGTGGCTCCATCCCTCTTCGGTGTCCATACGGCATTGGCCGCCAGCCTGTTGCATGAGGGCTATACTGATATAATAATGTATCATCTCAAGTTGCGCTTTTGTGGTTTTCTGACGGTCTGTCTATTGGCCAATCGGCGCATCATCTGTCTTTCCAGTTGGTAAGCTTGCTGAATCTGTTTCTGAGTCAAGAAAGTGCTGTAGATGCCATAGTACTTCTGTCGAAGATCGAGAATCTTCTGACTGTGGGCAAATTGTGCCTTGATTTGTCGCTCCGATTTTTCCTCGCCCGATTCAGCAGCGTTGGTTTCGGGCTTCTTTTCCTTTTTCGGTCCCAGTGCCCACACTTCTTTTTGGTATTGGCAGTAAGTGTCGGTAAACAGTTTGGTCGTCTTGTCATCCAGAGCCAGTTTTTGGGCAATGTGCCGTGCTTGCCTTTCTGCCAATTGTTCACGTGAGAGTCGCTGTTTGGCCTGTGCTGAGGCCGTGAGGCAGCATATCGCCATGATAGCTGTCATCATCCATGTTTTGATAGAGTTACTCATACTTTTTGGGTTTTATGGTTCGTTCATGAAAATATCGTCTTGGTAGACCGACAACAGATAGTGTTGGTCTTCAGGGGATAGGTTGGTGAAAGCCTGTTCCACCTCTGCCATGCCCGATGAGGCCGGATGGCAGACCGAAGTGTCGAGGATACACAGCACAAGCAGGCTGGCAGCAATGGCAGCGCACGATTTGGCAGCCATGCCGATGCGTGGGAACCTGTGCGGACGAGGCTTCGCAGGCTGTGGAAGTACAGCCTGCCGGATGTCTTCCTCCAGTTGGCCGAAGAAATCTTCCGGCACGGTGTAGGGCACTTGCTTGCCTATGGAGTCGAGGGGTGATGTATTTCGTTTATGAGTCATGTGTATGGAGATATCTGATGATTTTTTCTTTGGCGATATGGTAGTTCGACTTGACGTTGGCAGGCTTGGAGTCTGTGATGGACGCTATCTCGTCGTAGCCCATCTCATCGTAATAGCGGAGGTTGAACGCGAGTTGCTGCTTGATGGGCAGCGACAAGATGGCCTGTTGCAGTCTCACAGCCTCCACCTCGCTGTAGTCCACGTAGTTGTCGGCCTCCATTTGATGGATGGTCTTCGCCGTTGCCTCCATGTCGAGCATGCCATGTCGGCGACGGTCAACGATACGCAGAGCTTCGTGGGTGGCAATGCGGTAGATCCAAATAGGAAACGGGGTCCCACAGTCGTAACGCCCAAAGTGTCGGAACACGCGGATGAAAGTCTCCTGTGTCGCATCCTGCGCATCAGCGTGAGCCACCACGATTCGGCGGATGTGCCAGTAGATGGGTTTCATGTATTTGGCCATCAGCAGTTGGAAGCCCCGCTCCTTGCAGTTCTTGATTGCTGTGATGATGTCTCTGTCGTCTATTGCCATGATGGTTTGTTCTTTGGGATGTGCCGCCCACATGTCGGCTCCTATTATATGATACCCCCGAAAGGTGGAAAAGTAAAATCGGAGGACTGTATTTTTCAGTTTTTAGTTTCGAAAACAGGCAACAAAAGCATTGGAAAGGGGCAAAACTGGGTGTCATGGAAATTCTTATTCAATTTGATGGTTTCGAGAAGAATGTATGCTGGCAGCGATGAGAGACCTTTCCATTTTATCCCCTTTTTGATTTGTTGGTTCCGAAATTTTGGTGTATCTTTGTAGCGGAGAAATTAGGTGCGGCTTCTGAGCGTCTTGCAGCAGAACGCTATGCTGGCGCTATGTCATGCTATCACCATCATAACATTATGTATAAAAAGAAAAATTGATTATCAATATGTTTAGACGAATTCAATTGTTGTGTTGCCTCGTCCTTTATTGCGCGACAGGAGTGGTGCATGCCGCTATGCCGTTGTCGTTGTGGTACAATGCCCCTGCAAAGGATTGGGAGAAAGAAGCGTTGCCGATTGGCAACGGACGTATCGGGGCCATGATTATGGGGGGTGTCCGGCAGGATATCATCCAGTTTAACGACAAGACATTCTGGGAGGGAAGTCCTACCATGCGCGGTGCCTATCAGAATTTTGGCAATGTGCGGATAGAGTTTGAAGCCTCGGATGAGGTTGCAGACTACAGGAGAGACTTGGACCTACAGCAAGCCCTTGCCTCAGTATCTTATCGTCAAGACGGCGTAAGGTTTCGTAGAGAATATCTGGCCAGTTACCCAGATCAGGTGATGGCTGTCCGCCTGTCTGCCGACAAGAAAAACAAGTTGAGTTTCAAGGTTTGTCTGGAAGGTGCCCATCCTGGTAAGGAGCAGGTGATGGTCCAAGGCAATACCCTCTGCCTGTCAGGGAAACTTACACTGTTGTCTTATGCGTCTCATCTCACCTTGCAAGCAGAGGACGGTGAGGTATCTGTTGGGAAGAATTGTATCACGGTCCGTGATGCCAGTGCTGCCACCATAGTGTGGGGTGCTGCCACCAGCTATGACCCCAAGCAGCCCGGATATGTCGCGAAGGATGGCCAGTGGAGGACATTGATGGCTGCCGATGTGCAGTCGGCTATACAGAAGGGATATGCCCAGCTGAAGAAGAATCATGTGCAGGACTATCGCCAATTGTTCGACCGCATGGTTTGGGAGATAGACGGATATGATACCGTGAACATGCCTACCGACCAACTGTTTGCCGACTATATGAACGGTCATTTCCATCCGCAGGTAGACATCCTGCACTTCCAGTACGGCCGCTACCTGATGATATCCTGTTCTCGGGACGGACTGGATCTGCCCTCGAATCTGCAAGGGCTGTGGAACAACCGGAATGACCCACCTTGGGAGTGTGACTTACACTCTAATATCAATGTGCAGATGAACTATTGGCCGGCAGAGGTCACCAATTTGTCCGAGTGTCATTGGCCGCTGATAAACTATATCTATAACGAGTCGCAACTGCAGCCCTCGTGGCGTAAGATGGCGGCACTGTGTGGTGCCAGAGGTTGGACCATGCGCACCCAGAACAATATCTTCGGCTATTCGGACTGGAACTGGAACCGTCCTGCCAATGCCTGGTACTGTATGCACCTGTGGGAGAAGTATCTTTATGCCGAGGATATGGATTATCTGAGGAGAGTGGCCTATCCCGTCATGAAGTCTGCCACAGAATTCTGGATGGACCGTATGGTCAAGGACAAGAAAGGCAAGTGGGTGGCTCCCGAGGAGTGGTCGCCCGAGCATGGACCTTGGGAAGACGGATTGCCTTATGCCCAACAGCTGATTACCGACCTGTTTGCCAACACGATGAAAGCCTCAGAACTGTTGGACACGGATGCAGATTTCCGTGCTTCGGTCCGCGAGAAGTTTATGTCCTTGGACAAAGGGTTGTCCATCGGCTCATGGGGGCAGTTGCGTGAGTGGAAGATAGCAGATGATGACCCGAAAGATACACACCGGCACCTGTCTCATCTGATAGCCCTGTATCCAGATGATGCCATCTCCGTTTTCAAGGACACGGCGTACGCCGAGGCGGTAAGAAAGAGTCTGGAAGCCCGTGCAGATGTGGGCATGGGATGGAGCCTGACCTGGAAGGTGGCCTTGCGTGCCCGTCTGCTGGATGGTAACCGTGCTCATTCGTTGCTGGCGAGAGCGATGCGTGTCGTACACGGCGAACCTGAAAACTGGGGTATCTATACCAATCTGCTGAATGCACTGCCATACCAGATAGACGGCAACTTTGGCGCAGTAGCCGGTGTGGCCGAGATGCTGATACAGAGCCATCATGACGAGATACACCTGCTGCCGGCCCTGCCCGATGTATGGGCTGCGGGCAAAGTAAAAGGCATCCGCGCACGCGGCGGTTTTGAGGTGGATGTGGAGTGGAAAGACAAGCTGCCGACCACAGCCGTATTAAAATCTTCGCTGAACCATAAATGTCGTATCCGTTCGCGAATACCTCTGCGTGTCAGCGGATGTGCTTATGAATGTAAGTCTGATTCGGAGGGATATTATATCATCACCTTTGAAGCACGAAAGAATAAAGCATACAAATTAAAGCGCACCAGCATGGGCGCGTGACGGTAGAAGTGCTTGCTTCCGACCCCCTGTCGTGTGAAAATATTGAGAAAAGTTGCAAAATCCTTGCACGGATGCAAAATAATGCGTAACTTTGCAGCGTTCAGTGGAATGAGGGGCTTTGAGAAGCTCCTCATTTTGTTTTAATATTATTCTGTATGATAGACAAAAATGTCGTAAAAAGCCTGGTAGAAGAATGGTTGCAGGACAAGGACTATTTCCTTGTCGACATAGAGATTAGCCAGGATAGCCGTATCGTGGTGGAGATAGACCACGCCGATGGTGTGTGGATAGAGGACTGCGTGGCGTTGAGCCGGTATATCGAAGACCGGTTGAGCCGTGACGAGGAAGACTATGAGCTGGAGGTAGGTTCGGCCGGTCTTGGACAGCCCTTTAAGGTGCCGCAGCAATACCTGAACTTCATTGGCGAAGAGGTGGAGGTGCTGGATGCCGACGGCAAGAAGACCAGAGGCGTGCTGAAGAGTGTTGACGGCAACAACTTTGTGGTGACCGCTACCGAGAAGGTCAAGGTGGAGGGAAAGAAGCGTCCCCAGCTGATGGAGGTGGACCACGACTTTGAGATGGATCATGTAAAATATACTAAATACTTAATAAGTTTCAAGTAAAGCTATGGCAGCAAGAAAAACAGCGGAAGAGCCAATCAGTATGATTGACACCTTTAAAGAGTTCAAGGAGACGAAGAATATCGACCGCACCACACTGGTCAGCGTGCTGGAAGAGAGTTTTCGTAATGTACTCGCCAAGATTTATGGCAGTGACGAGAACTTTGATGTCATCGTGAACCCCGACAAGGGCGACTTTGAAATCTATCGCAACCGTACGGTAGTAGCCGATGGTGAGGTGGAGGATGAAAACAAGGAGATCAGCCTTAAGGATGCGCTCAAGATAGAGCCCGACTACGAAGTGGGTGAGGAGGTGTCGGAGCGTGTCAATTTCGCCAAGTTCGGTCGTCGTGCCATCCTTACACTGCGTCAGACGCTGGCATCGAAGATACTGGAACTGGAGCACGATTCGCTCTATAATAAATATAAGGACAAGGTGGGTCAGGTGATTTCGGCCGAGGTCTATCAGGTCTGGAAGCGCGAGGTGCTGTTGGTGGATGATGAGAACAATGAGCTGATACTGCCTAAGTCTGAGCAGATTCCCGCAGACGTTTACCGCAAGGGCGAGACTGTAAGGGCCGTCATCGAGCGGGTGGATAACGAGAACAACAATCCGAAAATTATCCTCAGCCGTACCAGTCCCCGCTTCCTGGAGCGCCTCTTGGAAGCCGAGGTGCCGGAAATCAACGATGGCCTGATAGCCATCAAGAAGATAGCCCGCATGCCGGGCGAGCGCGCCAAGGTGGCCGTGGAAAGTTTCGACGACCGTATCGACCCGGTAGGTGCCTGTGTGGGTGTGAAGGGTAGTCGTGTGCATGGTATCGTACACGAACTGTGCAATGAGAACATCGATGTCATCAACTGGACAGCCAATATCAAACTCTATATACAGCGTGCGCTGAGTCCGGCGCGTATCAGCAGCATCACAGTGAACGAGGAGGAGCACAAGGCAGAGGTATATCTGCAGCCTGAGGAGGTGAGTCTGGCCATCGGTCGTGGTGGTATGAACATCAAGCTGGCTTCTATGCTTACCGAATATACCATTGATGTGTTCCGCGATGTGCCCGAGGGCGAGGAGGAAGAAGACATCTATCTGGACGAGTTCTCGGACGAGATAGACCAGTGGGTCATCGATGCCATCAAGAGTATCGGTCTGGATACTGCCAAGCAGGTGATCAACGCGCCGCGTGAGATGCTGATAGAGAAGGCCGACCTCGAAGAGGAGACCGTAGACCATCTGTTGGCCGTACTGCGAGCAGAGTTTGAACAGTAATAATAGCAACCAAGACATATTTTAGAAAGAGGTATATTAATGAGTGTCAGATTAAATAAAGCGTTACGGGAGTTGAATATAGGAATTCAGACGGCAGTTGAATTCCTTGAGAAGAAGAGTGAACTGGGTGAGGTGAAGCCCGAGCTGAGTTTCAAGCTCAACGACCGGCAGTATGCGGCCCTGGTCGAGGCGTTCAAGCAGGATGCTGCAGTGCGCACGGAGGCCGAGAAGCTGTTCCAGAAAAAGCCTAAGGAAAAGAAGCGCACTGCCGAACCGCGTGAGGCCAGCGCCGAGGGATTGCTGCCCTCGTCTGGACAACAGAAATATAAGGTGTTGGGTAAGATAGACTTGGACACCCTCAACAAGAAACCGAAGCCTGCAGTGTCTGCCGCTCCCCAACCGAAGACCACAGAGGCCCCGGCTGCTGCCGTCAGTCCGGAACCCGTAGTGGAAAAAGCTCCGGTAGTTGCCCAGCCGCAGGTTGAGGCTCCCAAGGAAGAGCCGCGCAAGGAGCCGGAGGTGAAGAAGCCAGAGGCCGTAGCTCCCAAAGTGGAGGAGGCTCCGAATCCCCAGCCGGTTCCGGAAGCCAAGGAGGAGCCTGCAGAGGAGCCTGTCGCAGAGACAAAAGAGGAGCCAAAAGCAGCATCGCAGGGCAGTGCTATCTACCAGCTTAACAGCGAGAAGAAGATACTTAATGCTCCCAAGGTGAATGTGTTGGGCAAGATAGACCTCAATGCCATCAACCAGAGCACTCGTCCTAAGAAAAAGACCAAGGAGGAGAAGCGTAAGGAGCGTGAAGAGAAGTCGCAGCAGGCCAATGGCGAGAAGAAGAAGCGCCAGCGTATCGGCAAGGAGCGTGTGGACATCAATGCCGAGGCTGAGAGCAACCGCAAGAAGAAAAACAATAATAATGGTGGCGCTAATGGCAACAATGGCGGCAACAACGGCGGCAAACAGAGTGGTAAGAACCGCAAACGCAACCAGAAACCGCTGGAGGTGGATGACGAGGCTGTAGCACGTCAGGTAAAAGAGACACTGGCACGTCTGACCAACAAGCAGAACCAGAACAAGAAAGGCGCCAAGTACCGCAAGGAGAAGCGCGAGGCTGCTCAGGAACGCCTGGATCAGGAGGCACGCGCAGAGCGCAGGGAGAGCAAGACGCTGAAGCTGACAGAGTTTGTGACCGTCAGCGAGCTTGCCACGATGATGGATATCAGTGTTACGCAGGTCATCTCTACCCTCATGGGCGTAGGTATCATGGTGTCTATCAACCAGCGTCTTGACGCGGAGACCATTAATCTGGTGGCCGAAGAGTTTGGTTTCTCCACCGAGTATGTGAGCGCTGAGGTGCAAGAGGCCGTGAGCGTGGAAGAAGACGATGAGGCTGATCTCGTGCCGCGTGCTCCTATTGTGACCGTGATGGGCCATGTGGACCACGGTAAGACTTCGTTGCTCGACCATATCCGCAATACCAACGTCATTGCCGGTGAAGCCGGCGGTATCACGCAGCACATTGGTGCGTATGGTGTGACACTGAAGAATGGCCGCAAGGTGACATTCCTTGATACTCCAGGACATGAAGCCTTTACTGCCATGCGTGCCCGTGGTGCACAGGTAACGGATATCGCCATCATCATCATCGCTGCTGATGACTCGGTGATGCCTACCACCAAGGAGGCCATCGCCCATGCTCAGGCGGCAGGTGTGCCTATGGTGTTTGCCATCAACAAGATAGATAAGCCAGGAGCCAATCCCGACAAGATACGTGAGGATTTGGCCAACATGAACCTCCTCGTCGAGGAGTGGGGCGGCAAATACCAGTGCCAAGAGATCAGTGCCAAGAAAGGTATTGGCGTAGAGGATCTCATGGAGAAGGTGCTACTCGAGGCCGATATGCTCGATTTGAAAGCCAATCCCAACCGTAAGGCGGTGGGTACCATCATCGAGTCGTCGCTTGACAAGGGTCGCGGCTACGTAAGTACCGTACTTGTGAGCAATGGTTCGCTCAAGGTGGGCGACTATGTGATAGCTGGTACCAGTTGGGGGCGTATCAAAGCCATGTTCAACGAGCGCAATCAGCGTATAGACGGTGCCAAGCCGGCAGAGCCCGCCATCATTTTGGGACTCAATGGCGCTCCTACGGCCGGTGATGCCTTCCACGTGCTGGAGACAGAGCAGGAGGTGCGTGAGATAGCCAACAAGCGTGAGCAGCTACAGCGCGAGCAGGGTCTGAGAACCCAGAAGCGTCTCTCGCTCGACGATATCTCACATCGTATCGCCCTTGGCTCGTTCAAGGAGCTTAACATTATTGTCAAGGGCGACACCGACGGTAGTATCGAGGCACTCAGCGACTCGTTTATCAAACTCTCTACGGAGAAGGTGAATGTGAACGTGATCCATAAGGCTGTGGGTCAGATTTCTGAAAACGATGTCACGCTGGCCGATGCTTCCGATGCCATTATCGTAGGATTCCAGGTGCGTCCCTCGGCTGCCGCTCGTAAGTTGGCAGACCAAGAGGGTGTGGATATCAATACCTATTCGGTCATCTATGATGCCATCGACGATGTACGCTCTGCCATGCAGGGTATGCTCGACAAGGTGAAGAAGGAAGTGATAACCGGTCAGGTAGAGGTGCGTCAGGTGTACAAGATTTCCAAGGTGGGTACCGTTGCCGGCTGTCTGGTAGTAGAGGGCAAGGTGCACAACAAGGACAAGGCACGTGTGGTACGCGATGGTATCGTGGTGAAGACAGCACCTATCGACTCGCTGAAGCGCTATAAGGACGATGTCAAGGAAGTACCGATGGGTATGGAGTGTGGTATCAGTCTGGTCAACTATGGCGATATCATGGAGGGTGACATCCTTGAGACCTTTACAGAGATAGAGGTGGAGCAGAAACTGTAGATGCAGCTGTCTGACGACAGGCGCTATATGGTTTGCAGGCATATATCATATAAGGTAGTGGCATCCTGTATTGCATAGGGTGTCACTACTGCACTTTTGGCAAGTATGTATCAGAGCGATGGCTTTTGGTATGAAATTTGCTGGTGTCATTGATAACAGACAAGAATGGCAGAGAAAGAAAAAAATGAGTTTGTAAGGAAGGTGGCAGACCAGAAGTATGAATTCGGGTTTACTACTGATGTGCATACCGATATCATTGAGAAAGGTCTCAATGAGGATGTGGTGCGGCTGATTTCCAGCAAGAAAGGAGAACCTCGATGGTTGCTCGATTTTCGCTTGGAGGCGTTCCGCCACTGGCAGCAGATGCAGCAACCTACATGGGGACATGTGCATCTGCCCCCGATTGATTATCAAGAGATTTCCTATTATGCAGACCCGTTGGCCAAGAAGCCGCAAAACAAGGAGATAGATCCCGAATTGGAGAAGACATTCGACAAATTGGGTATTCCACTTGAGGAGCGATTGGCGCTGAGTGGTACGGCGGTAGATGCTATCATGGACTCGGTATCGGTGAAGACTACCTTTAAAGCACAGCTTCGTGAGAAAGGCGTGATATTCTGTAGCATCGGTGAGGCCGTGAAAGAACATCCCGATCTGGTGCGTCAGTATTTGGGTACAGTTGTTCCCTACCGTGACAATTTCTATGCGGCTCTCAACAGTGCGGTGTTCAGTGACGGATCGTTTGTCTATATCCCCAAGGGAGTCAGATGCCCAATGGAACTGAGTAGTTATTTCCGCATCAATGCCCGAAATACAGGACAGTTTGAGCGTACGCTGATTGTGGCAGACGATGACAGCTATGTGTCATACCTCGAAGGTTGTACGGCACCGATGCGTGACGAGAATCAGTTGCATGCAGCTATTGTGGAAATCATCGTCATGGACAGGGCTGAGGTCAAATACTCGACGGTGCAGAACTGGTATCCTGGTGATGAGCAAGGCCGTGGCGGAGTGCTTAACTTGGTGACCAAACGCGGTGACCTGCGCGGTATGGGCAGCAAGTTGTCGTGGACTCAGGTGGAGACAGGATCGGCCATTACATGGAAATATCCCTCGTGTATCCTGCGTGGCGACAACTCTGTGGCTGAGTTTTACAGTGTCGCAGTGACCAACAATTACCAGGAGGCTGATACCGGTACCAAAATGATACACATGGGAAAGAACACCAAGAGTACCATCATCTCTAAAGGTATCTCGGCCGGACATAGCCAGAATTCGTATAGGGGTTTGGTACGTGCTACAGCCAATGCCGATAATGCGCGCAACTATAGTTCGTGCGACTCGTTGCTGTTGGGGTCGGACTGCGGTGCGCATACTTTCCCCTATATGGACATTCACAATGATACGGCCATCATAGAGCATGAGGCCACCACTTCCAAGATTTCCGAGGACCAGTTGTTCTATTGTAACCAGCGTGGTATTCCCACGGAGCAGGCGGTGGGACTGATAGTGAATGGTTATGCCAAGGAGGTGCTCAACAAGCTCCCGATGGAGTTTGCCGTAGAGGCACAGAAGTTGTTGAGTGTGAGTCTGGAAGGCACTGTGGGATAGCATGATGCGACATACCATCTATATGCTGTTGTGCTGTCTCTGCACATTTACGGTCGCAATGGCTCAGGCCAGCCAAAGATATAAGCGGCAAGGCGAGTACAAAGACGACTTCACCCCGCGATGGGCCATCGATGCCCACATTGGCGGCAGCGCCGTAGCCCATGCTGGCATCTATGGTGGAAATCTGCCCCTGTACCGGAGTGGATCGACATCGCAGCTGGGCATGGCAACTCGGCTGCGTGCCGAGTATTTCGTGTCCGGCACGCAGATTGGTATCAAGGCTGGATACGAGCACGAGGAGCTGACGCTACTCAAGGGCGATACC
This sequence comes from Bacteroidales bacterium, assembly GCA_004554665.1. Classification (GTDB taxonomy): domain Bacteria; phylum Bacteroidota; class Bacteroidia; order Bacteroidales; family Bacteroidaceae; genus Prevotella. The sequence continues at coordinate 6,964 of SFKY01000047.1, read as the reverse complement.
AGTTATAGTCTAAGCGAGATATCGCTGGGTGGCCGCTGGCGGCCAGCACCTGCATACTGGTGGATACAGCCCTATCTGGGAGCAGAAGTACTCTGGGCTTTCGATACCGAGCGCAACCATCTGGATATGGGAGTTACGCAGGGCGCATTTAATTACGCATACCATGTGCAAGGCCAGATACGTACACCGCGGTTCAGCACGGGCCCTGTCGTAGGAACAGATATCTATATCTTCTCCTGCATAGCTCTGCAGGTAGAGTACAGCTATCGTTTGGCGTTGGCCTCACACTACCACGCCACCTATACCGACAACCGGCAGGGCAACCCCACAACCTATCACGGCCAGCCCCATCGCCATGTACTCAGCATGGGTCTTAAAGTCGACTTCCCTTTTCATTTCACTGAAGGGGATAAGCGAGGACTCATACAAGAACTGCTCGATTTGTATTAACAAAATTAAAAAGACGATATATCATGTTGGAAGTAAGAAATCTACATGCGGAAATCGCAGGTAAAGAAATATTAAAGGGCATCAACCTTACCATCAACGACGGTGAGATTCATGCCATCATGGGTCCCAATGGTTCGGGCAAGTCCACGCTTTCGGCCGTTCTCACGGGCAATCCGCTCTATACGGTGACAGCGGGCGAGGCTTATTTCAACGGGAAAGACCTTTTGCAGATGAAGCCGGAGGAGCGTGCGTGCGAGGGATTGTTTCTCTCGTTCCAATATCCAGTTGAGATACCTGGTGTTTCCATGACCAACTTCATGCGGGCGGCTGTCAATGCCAAGCGCGAATACTGGGGACAGGAACCGCTTAATGCCAGCGACTTCATCAAACTGATGCGTGAGAAACGCAAGATTGTCGAATTGGACAGCAAACTCTCACGGCGCAGTGTGAATGAGGGTTTCTCTGGAGGCGAGAAGAAGCGCAATGAAATCTTCCAGATGGCGATGCTGGAGCCCAAGCTCAGCATCCTCGATGAGACCGACTCTGGGCTCGACGTGGATGCCATGCGCATTGTGGCCGATGGTGTCAACAAGATGCACACAGCCGAGACTGCTGCCATTGTAATCACGCATTATGAGCGGTTGCTGGACATGATCAAGCCGAGTGTGGTGCATGTGCTGTATAAAGGTAAGATTGTGAAAAGTGCAGGTCCCGAACTGGCCAAGGAGATAGAGCAGCGAGGCTACGATTGGATCAAGGCTGAGGTCGAAGAAGAAACAATGGGATAGAATAAGGTGACATGAGTAGCGAGCGACAATATATCCAACTCTATGAGCAATGTGCCCAGATAATCAAGGCACATTCTTCCGCTCCTCTTAACGAATTGCGTGACCGGGCATTTTTGGATTTCAAGGCCAAAGGATTCCCCACCCGCAAGGAGGAGCGTTATAAATACACGGATATTCCACGACTGTTTGAGCCCGATTATGGGCTCAACCTCAACCGTTTGGATATCCCTGTCAATCCTTATGATGCTTTCAAGTGCGATGTTCCTAACTTGAGCACTTCCCTTTATTTTGTCGTCAACGACAGTTTTTATACCCAACAGCTTCCTCAGGCTCGTCTGCCCGAGGGAGTCATCGTCGATTCGCTGTCCCGCATTGCCACGGAGCAGCCCGAGTTGGTTTCCCGCTATTACGGGCGACTGGCTCGGACCGATAGCGATGGCATTGTGGCGCTGAATACGATGCTGGCGCAAGACGGACTGTTTATCTATGTGCCCAAAAATGTCAAGGTAGATCGCACCATCCAAGTACTCAACATTCTCCGTTCCGATGTCGACCTGATGGTCAACCGTCGTGTGCTCATCATCATGGAGCAAGGAGCAGAGGCCAAGTTCCTCTTCTGCGATCATGCAGCCGACAACAGGCGCTTCCTTGCCACCCAGGTGATAGAGGCTTTTGTGGGGGTGAATGCCAGCCTCGACCTCTACTGTCTGGAGGAAACCCATCTGCTGAATACACGTACCAGTAATGTCTATATCGAGCAGCAAGCAGACAGTAGGGTTAACCACAATGTCATCACACTTCACAATGGCGTGACCTGCAACAGGCTTGACCTTGTCTTCAAGGGCGATGGGGCGGAGTGCCGGTGCAACGGTTGTGTGATAGCCGACAAAGACCAGCGTGTGGATAACAATACGCTGATCGACCATCAGGCTGGCCACTGTACCAGTAACGAACTCTATAAGTATGTGCTTGACGGCGAGGCCGTGGGTGCTTTTGCAGGAAAGGTATTGGTGCGTCATGGGGCACAGAAGACGGTATCGCAGGAGACCAATCAGAACCTCTGTGCCACGAAAAGGGCGCGGATGTTTACCCAACCGATGTTGGAAATCTATGCGGACGACGTAAAATGTGCGCATGGCAGCACCGTGGGCCAGCTCAACGATGCCGCCCTCTTCTATATGCGTCAGCGTGGCATCAGCCTGAAGGAAGCCAAACTCCTGCTTGAGTTTGCCTTTGTCAACGAGGTGATAGACAACATTCAACTGGAGCCGCTCAAGGACCGGCTGCACTATCTGGTTGAGAAGCGTTTCCGTGGTGAGCTCAACAAGTGCGACGGGTGTAAATTGTGTAAATAGTCAGTCAGTATGTACGATATACAGCAAGTGCGTGCGGATTTCCCCATCCTCTCACGCCAGATTTACGGCAGACCATTGGTCTATCTTGACAATGGAGCGACCACGCAGAAGCCTCTGTGCGTGCTCGATGCCATGCGCGATGAATATCTGAATGTCAACTCCAATGTGCATCGCGGCGTACATTGGATGTCGCAACAGGCTACGGAACTGCATGAGGCAGCCCGGGAAACTGTGCGCCGCTTTATCCATGCCGCAAATATGACAGAAATAGTTTTTACCCGTGGCACCACAGAGGGAATCAACCTTGTGGCAGCTACGTTCGCCGAGTCTCAGATGCAAGCGGGCGACGAGGTCATCGTATCTGTCATGGAGCACCATTCCAACATTGTGCCCTGGCAGTTGCAGGCCGCCAAGCGTGGCATTGTCATCAAGGTGATACCGATGAATGATAAGGGTGAGCTGCTCATAGACGAATACGAGCGACTGTTTACAGACCGTACACGCATGGTGAGTGTATGTCATGTGAGCAACGTGCTGGGAACGGTCAATCCCGTGGAACGGATAATCCGTATAGCCCATGCCCACGATGTGCCGGTGCTGGTGGATGGTGCGCAGAGTGCTCCCCACATTCCGATAGACGTGCAGCGGATGGACTGCGATTTCTACGCTTTCAGCGGCCATAAGATGTATGGTCCCACCGGTGTGGGCGTATTGTATGGCAAAGAGGCTTGGCTGGAGAAGTTGCCTCCCTATCAGGGCGGCGGCGAGATGATAGAGAATGTCAGTTTCGAGCGCACCACGTTTGAGCGTCCGCCGCTGAAGTTTGAGGCCGGCACCCCCGATTACGTGGCCACCAACGGCTTGGCTAAGGCCATTGCCTACATGGAGCGGTTGGGGATGGACAATATTGCCCGTCATGAGCAAGACCTCACCCGCTATGCCACCCAGCAGCTCCAGCAAATTGACGGGTTGCGTATCTACGGTAACGCAGCCGACAAGGATGCTGTCATCAGTTTTCTGGTGGGTGATATCCACCACATGGATATGGGCACACTGCTCGACCGTCTGGGCATTGCCGTGCGCACTGGGCATCATTGCGCCCAGCCGCTTATAGACCGTTTGGGCATATTGGGCACTGTGCGGGCCTCGTTTGCACTGTACAACACACGCGACGAGGTAGACGCGCTGGTAGACGGCATCCGCCGCGTGGCCCGCATGTTCTGATGCCCTGAATGCTTGCCGGGCATGGCTCCATGTGAGGGCTGACGGGTCAGAGTGCCTGCTTGCATTTCAGCACTGCATAGGCAAACCAGCCGCAACAGAGAGCGCGGAGTGCGAGTGGACCGTCGGCCGGGAGCACAGCAAAGAAAAAGGCTGTCTGGGCGTTGAGTAGCAGCAGGGTCTGCCGGATGCTGATTTCGCGCTCCAGCACGTGGCTGTAATACTTGGCAAGTGCAGCGAAGGGTGCCTTGACCATTGTGTGCAACTGATGCAGCATGCTCCATGAGCAGGGTGTTTGTGATATTGCCATTTCTCTTTTCATCTTTTCAGGTGTTATGTTTCTTGTTTACAGGGGCAAAACTACACGTATAGTTTGCACAAAAAGTTCAATAAACAAACTTTAATTGTTAAAAGAGGGTGGATTTAAACGTTCTTTAACCAAAATAGATATGAAGATGCCACTTCAGAGCCATTTTTATACAGATTGCATCGAGGCTGGATGCGATGAGGCCGGTCGCGGATGTCTGGCCGGCAGTGTCTATGCGGCCGCAGTGATATTGCCTTCCGATTATGATAATCCCCTGCTCAACGACTCCAAGCAGCTATCTGTCAAGTTGCGTTATGCCCTTCGCGACCAGATTGTGCACGATGCTGTGGCGTGGGCAGTGGGAATCGTGACACCCGAGGAGATTGACCGCATCAATATCCTCAACGCCAGTTTCCTTGCCATGCATCGTGCGCTCGACCAGTTGGCCGTGCGCCCCGAGGCCATCATCGTAGACGGCAACCGATTCCAGCCTTACCACGACCTCCCTTACACCACCATTGTCAAGGGAGATGGCAAGTATCAGGCCATAGCGGCAGCCAGCATCCTTGCCAAGACCTTCCGCGACGACTATATGGACCGTCTGGATGAGGAATATCCCATGTACGATTGGCGTTCCAACAAGGGCTATCCTACCCGCAGGCATCGCGAGGGTATCCGGCTCCACGGCATCAGTCCCTATCATCGCAAGAGCTACCATCTGCTGGGCACCGAACTGAGTCTTGATTTCCAAGAGTAGGCCATGAGACACGACAAACTGGGATTGCAGCTGGATCTGTTGCTGCTGATGACCGAGAACCACGATTATACAGCGGCCCAACTGTGCGACCGTCTGGGCATCTCCCTGCGCAACCTTTATTATTACCTCGATTTTTTCCGGGATGCAGGCTTCCGTGTCATCAAGTCTGGCACCTGCTATCGTCTCGATCGCCATTCCCCTTTTTTCCGCAAGCTCCACGAGCGTATCGATTTTACCGAGCAAGAAGCCATCCTCCTGCGCCGGCTCACCGATGGCGCCGACGAGACCAATCCGCTGGTGGAGAGCATCCGCAGGAAACTCGACAAGTTTTACGACCTCCGCATCCTCACCGATGTGAAGTATCAGGAGCGTATATCGCGTTGCGTGTCCAGACTGTACGAGGCCATCAAGTACAAGCGCATCGTCAAGTTGTGCGGTTATTCCTCTCCCCACAGCCGCTCGGTCACCGATCGGTTGGTGGAGCCGTTCCTGTTTATGAACGACAATATGGATGTGCGCTGCTATGAGATCTCCACGGGCATGAACAAGACCTTCAAGGTCTCGCGTATGGCCGATGTGCAGTTGGTCGATATGCTTTGGAGCCACGAGTCGCAGCATCGGCAGGTGTACACCGATGCCTTCATGTTCAGCGGCGAAGATACCTATCCTGTCAGTCTTGTCCTCGGCCAGTTGTCTGCCAATCTTTTGGGCGAGGAAGTACCCCGTGCCGCCACGCATCTTACCCCCAATGGCGATGGCCGCCAGCGTCTACAGCTCGATGTGTGCAGCTACGTAGGCATAGGCCGCTTTGTCCTTGGCCTCTATGACGATATAGAGGTGTTGGGCGACGATGGCTTCCGCCAATATTTGCGGGAACGTATCGCAAGGATACAACAACAGGAGGAGAGGGTTGGCGAATAGCCGATTCAGTAAGTTGGCGATAGCCTTACCTTTTCTTCTCTATTCGCACCGTGTAGGTATCTGATAGGGAGAGGATGGAGCCACTCATGTCATAGCAGTGGTTTTTGGCGTTCCAGCGCTGGCGGCTGGGGTCGATACATTGGTGTGCTTTCTTGACCGTAAAACAGGGTTGGTTTTTGGCTTTTCCCCTACTGATGTCAAAACCCGCCGCTATCTCTTTCATTTTTTGTGTAAACGTGTCGATCAGGTAGAGTGCCTGGCCGTCGGTGGCGTAATTGTTGCACAGCGTGCCGCGGTCCACCGTCACAAAGAGCACTCGTCCCTGCTGGGCCACGTGCGTGTCTCTGATCTTCAGATAGCCTTTGGTGAAGCGTATCTCTTCACACTTGTCCCTGAACACATCGAAGCGGTAGAGGCGGTTGTTCTCTACGAAGTACACGCAGTGGCGTTGCCTGTCGGGGTAGCGTGCGGCTATGCGTGCATCTTTGGACAATCGGCTTGCCACAGCCTCCACGCGGTTACTCACGGGAGTCTGTCCGGCCATCTGTACCACACCTGTCAAGGCGAGGACGAGGATTACCAACCATTGTCTGCACAGCATGTATATAGGGCAAAAGTGATTGATGGGTGCCGCAATTGGTTTCCTGCACCATACAATTGGTATCGTTCCAAATCGTAAAGGTGACGTTTACCTTGTGCAAATTTACATAAAATTCCCGAATTATAAGCCCGTCGAAATAAAAAACAAATGTCATTCCCCGAAATTTTGCGTTTTCTATAAGAAAATGTCAAGTCCGCCACAGATTCTTGTCCTATATACGTGCTCTTTCGTCACAATTTTGTATATTTGGGGCCTATTATTTAATCCTCAAAAGTTAGGCTTATGAGAATAGTATGCGGACTTGACGTGCACAAAGATAGCATATTTCTTTGTATTCTGAGTAGCACGGGTGAGATTTTTGAGAAAAGTATGGTGTTTTAACAAATCAGCTTGAGGAAATGCGTGATTTGATGCTCACATATCACGTGCAGGAGGTTGGTATGGAAAGTACCAGTGTCTATTGGGTTCCTGTATGGCGCATACTGGAACCTCATTTCAAGCTGAAACTTATCAACCCCTATTTCATCAAGCAGCTTCCCGGTCACAAGAGCGACGTGAAAGATG
>SFKY01000046.1 GCA_004554665.1 Bacteroidales bacterium | reverse complement strand
ACTTAATGTTTTGATCACCACTAAGTTACTAAAAATCAGCGATATGTACAACTTTTTACTCATATTTATCAACTTAAATTAATTCCGCCAACGGGTTATTTTATTAAATTTGCAGCGATTTTACAACTTTTGTGTCTAAGGACTAATAGAATTATCGAGTTATTTATGAGATTTTTTTTCTCCGGAATTTTTATTTTCTGTCTAAGTCTTATGATGGCAGGATGCGATGATGGGGGGGATAATCAAGACACCTCTATCCCCGTACTCCTCTCTGCCGCCATTGAGTCTGTCGACGGGGCAGAACCTACAAGACTGAATGGAGGAGAGTCTGTAGGCCTTTGGATATCCACAGAGGACCCCCAGGCGCTGAACCAGTCTGATGTCCTGGTCCATGGCAAGTTTTTCCAGTCGGCAGGAGGACTCGTGACCGAGCCCAGACTGGCATGGCAAGACCATCAAGCACTGAGCATCATCGGCTATTATCCCTATGAAAACACATACGGAGCCACTCCCGAGCAGAGTGCCTTCCGTGTAAAATGCGACCAGACATCTGCAGACAGCATTGTCGCCAGCGACCTGCTATGGACCAAGAGCCGCATCTTACGCCCTACAGGAGAAAACCACCCCGCCACGCTCCCCTTTTCCCATCTCTGCACCCAACTTGTCATCCATGTCAGGGGCTCACACCCCGAGATTGGCAGTTTCCGTGACAGCAGGGTGAGAGTTGTGGGTACCACACCCGCCGCCCGCGCCAATCTCCTCGCCGGCACCCTGACGGCAGAGGGAGCCCCCGAGGACATACTGTCTACCCCGCTCGCCAGCATCGCCGAGGGCTACGAAGCCTCCTCGCAGGTGGTGCTCATCCCGCAGACCATACATGCCGGCACACCCCTGCTGCGAGTAATCACCACAGGAAACGTGGAAAACACATGGGCTCCTGAACAGGACATAGTGCTCGAGCCCGGTACAAGGATGGTCCTGGATGTGCTTGTGAAGGAAAGCGAGTGCGAGGTAAGCATCCGTGAAATCACTCCGTGGACAACCAGCAGTGACATATTATATGGTGAAGCCGTAGAGGCACTTCCCTCCTATCGGCTGCTCGACTTCTACAGCCGCCTGGGGGTAGAGGGCATCGTCATCGCGATAGACGACAACACAGACGGCAAGCACGGATGGATAGTGTCCACAGACGAGGCCGAACTGGAGTGGCTCAACGACGGAAGCCTGACACTCTCCGGATTTTCCACCAACCAGGAGCACTACAATCTGACCAAGGCCCTGACAGCAGACCCCACGCTGGAAAAATTCCCAGCCTTCAAATGGTGCGATGACAAGAACGGGCAGCGGACCACCCTCGCCAAGCTGGCAGAGACCGGTATCGAGGGCAGATGGTTCCTGCCTACCAGCGACAGGCTACGCGACCTCATCGGCAAGAAATACCTGGGATACGACAACACGCAAGCCCTGGAGCAACTCAACGCGGCCATCGATGCCGCCTCGGTGTCGGCCGACAAGAAGCACCACTTCGAGGTGGCCAACTGGAGCGATTACGAAAGTTCGGTAGGCTATTGGTCTTCCAGCTACGTGGTTTGGGACTCTTACGACGGCTCGCATCTCGTGCGCTCCATCATCAGTGCCTCGTACGACTGGCTGGGAGGAGGAACCGGTATCCGTGTCTCGTTTGTCAACGGGCAAGGAGTGCAGAAAGTGAGAGCTGTATATCATTTTTAATACTCATATCACACGAAAGAATATATGAAGAGAGGTGGATTCTTATTCTTCTCCATAGTGTCACTTTTGACCGCCGTGACTCCTGTCGGAATGCAGGCGCAGGAAAAAAAACATGAAAACGCCTTGCAGGAGAGGCAGGCACTGCCGACGACCATCATGGGTACCGTCATAGACAGTGAGGCCAATGAACCACTCCCCGGAGCGACCGTCCGCTTCAAGGGAACCAACGTGGGCGTGGTCACCGACAAAGACGGACGATTCCGCATGACAGTCCCGCAAAAGGGGCGCGTTATCGTGGTCTCGTTTGTGGGGAAACAGCCTGTAGAGATCACGCTGAAGGCCAAGACGACACAATACCGCGTATTGCTTACAGACCAGTATGCCGTATCCAACGAGGTAGTGGTGACCGGCTACCGCTCCATCACAAAGACCAGAATGACCGGTGCCTCGGAGAGCGTCACGTCCAAAGAGATAGCCAACAAGGGATTCTCCTCGGTAGGCGACATCCTGCGTGGCACCTTGGGTGGCGTAAGTACCCGCCTCACCTCCGGCAAACTGGGAGAGTCGCCCGAAATCCGCATCCGAGGCCTCAACTCCATGAATGTCTCAGGTGTCGTTACAGACATGAACCCCATCTGGGTGGTGGATGGAGTGCTCTACAAGGGCAACCTGAACGACCTGATACCAGAAGATATCGAGAGCATCAACGTACTGAAAGATGCCGCCGCCACAGCCCTCTACGGCTCGCAGGCCGCCAACGGCGTGATAGTGGTCCAGCGCAAATCGGGAAAGGCCGGGAAAGCCCGCATCCAGATCACCTCCTCGTTTTCCCTGTCAGAGGCTCCCAAGTCGAAGCTGAAAATGATGAACTCAGAACAGAAAATAGCTTTCGAGCGCGAGGTCTACGAAGATTTCCCCACATTGGCGAAAGGAGGCCGCGTGATGGAGCTCCTGCGCAATGCCGACATGGGAAAAATCACCCGCGAAGAAGCCGAAAACGAAATCAGCCGTCTGAGCAAGATCAATACCGACTGGTATGATGTGCTCTTCCGTACTCCCTTCTCCCAGAACCACAACCTGTCTCTCTCCGGAGGCACCCAGCAGACATCCTATTACCTGAGTCTCGGCATGCGCAACAGCCGTGGCGTAGCTCCCGTCAACAATCTGAACAACTATAACGCCCTGATGCGTATCCAGCATAGGCTGACCAAGCGCCTGCAGGTGTTTTTCGACCTCTCGGCCAACATCAGGAAAGACAAGGACTCGGCTGCAGGCACCAGCCTGGTGAGCTATGCCATGCGCGCCAATCCCTACGAGCGCCCCTACGACGAGCAGGGCAATGTGGAATATGACCGGTCTTATGCCAATGCACTCAGTTCGTTGAAAGACGGCTACAAGGTAGACTACAACATCCTGGAAGAACTGAAGCAAAACACCACCTCGACAAGTGCCCTGAGCGCCAGGGCGTCACTGGGGATAGAATGGACCATCTTGGACAACCTCCGCTACAGCACCACTTTCGCATTCAACAGCAACTACTCGAATACGGAACGTATCCTCGCACCGGGTTCTGCCACCGCCAAGGGACAAGCCTGGATCTCATCCATCTATTCGGAACTCCCCGACGACCTCAACAACGGACAACTCACCGAGACCGATGCCCGCAGCGAGAGCTGGATGTGGCAAAACAGGTTGAGCTATAACCTCAAAATCAAGGATACTCATTACATCACTGCTTTTGTAGGTCAGGAAATCTCCGAATTCCGTACCAACAACAACTACTCTTTGTTCCCAGAGTACAACCCGGATTTGGGAACCTTTGACGTGCCTGCCTTCAGCGAGGAATACATCGAGACATTGCGGAATCGTGTAAAGACTATGCTGAGTGTGAGCGAGTCGCTCAACCGTACCGTGTCTCTCTTCGCCGCCCTCGACTATAGCTACAAAGACCGCTATGTCGTATCGGCCAGCGCGCGTCTGGACGGAGCCGACGTCATTGCCTCTGACAACCGATTCTCTCCCCTCTGGAATGTCAGTGTGCGCTACAACCTTCAGAAGGAACCGTTCATGAAGCACCTCACATGGCTCAGCATGCTGTCTTTCAGAGCCTCCTATGGCTACACAGGAAGCATCAACCGCACTGTCTATCCCTACAACCTGCTCTCGTTCTCAGCCAACAACAAGTTTTTGGGCGTGACCATCCCAAGTTATATCACACCCAAGAATCCAGACATAAAATGGCAGAAAAAAGAAGACAGGAGCTTCGGTATGGAAGTCTCGTTCCTCAAGAACCGCTTCCAGTTTGTTGTCAACTATTATAATAATGTGATTCGCGACTTGATAGACAACAAGAGTCTTCCTGCATCCAACGGCATCACTACCATCAAGGCCAATACCTCGTCGGTGGCCAACGAGGGATGGGAATTTAATGTACGGACGGTCAATTACCGAAACCGCAACTTCACTTGGATTACCAACTTCAACCTTGCCACCAACAAGAGCACGGTCATCAAATCGTTCTACAAGAGCATCGAGGATATTCCCAAGGGAAGCCTTCGCACAGAACCCGTGGAAGGAACCTCGACCAACTCATGGTTGGGATATCGGTTTGCTGGCATTGACCCGCTGACGGGACATACACTTGCTTTTGTGGACAACTCGAACCGTGAGACGCCCATCGGATTCCAGCGCGAGGATGGCAGTTGGGTGCTCGACATGGATGCCACCTCCAACGAGGAGGACAAACTGAAGATAAAAGAGGTGTTGGGCAAGAGCTATCCGCCCGTTACGGGAGGTTTCGGCTCTACTTGGCAATGGAGACGCTTCACGCTCGACTGCCACTTCTCGTTTATGCTGGGTCACAAGATTACATCGGCTTACTACTCTGTGGCTACAGGCTCCATCTCTTCGGCATCCCTGAATGTACATCCGTTGGAAGCCTACCGCTGGCGCAAGCCGGGCGACATCACCAACATTCCCGGCTACAACACCACAGGGCTGAGCAGCTCGCTACAAACAGACTATTACGACCGCAAGCTGGAGAAAGGCGACTACATGAAGTGTACGCAGATATCGCTGGGCTACATGATTCCCAATAAGTGGTGCAAGGCCATACATCTCAAATCAGCCCGCGTCAATCTCAACCTGCGCGACGTGTTCACCATCACTGGCTACAAGGGACTGGATCCTGAGAACTTTGGAAGCTACGGCTACCCAATATCACGCAAGTATATGATTTCACTGAGTTTAGGACTCTAACATCCAACACATACATCACAATGAAAAAAACTTTCTATCTCATATTGTCAGCTGTCATTCTGCTTTCCTCCTGCAAGGACTTTCTCACCCTTGTGCCCAAAGGAAGCAAGGTGGTCACAACGGTCGAGGATGTAAAATCCGAACTTGTAGGCTACTGGAGTGCCTGCGCCTACTATCGTATCCCCATACTCTCATACGGTTCTGCCTCCAACCTGAGCCTGCCTTTCTACAACGATGTCAACACCCATCTGGCCATCTACAGCGATGATATGGATATGCTGGCTTTCAACAACCATCAAGACATTTCCGCCAAGGTCATGACCACTTATTACCAAGACGTAAAGTGGAAGAGCCTGGATCTGTCGTCGTCTATGTGGTCGGCAGCCTATTGCTCAATCGGGTTCATGAATGCTGTCATCGACGACCTGTCAGGAATGAGCCCTACCGTGGAAGAACGCGAGACCATCATCGGTGAGGCCAGGCTTATCCGCGCATGGAACCTGATGAAGCTGCTCCAGTTTTTTGCGCCTCTCGACAACGACTCTCTGGGAGTGCCCCTCAATCTCAGTTCTTCTGATATAGAACCGCATCCCCGCTCCCCGCAGTCAACCCTTTACGATTTTATTGAGAAAGAGGTGGAGGAGGTACTTTCTTACAGCGCTGCTCCCCAGCAGTGGAACATCTTTTACCGTAAGCGGTTCATGTACTCGTTTTTGGCAGATATGTACCTGTTCAAAGCCTCTACCGCAGCTGCGGAGGATGACGATTGGGAGCGAGCCGAGTACTACTCGTCCAAGGCCTTGTCTGGCAGTGAGATAGAGGAATCCAAATCGGTCTTGAGGAGCCTCTTCGCAAAAGATGCTTTCGATATATCGCCAGACAACTCTTACTGTGCGGTCAGGCTGGTCACGACACGCAGCAACAACATCGGAGCACAATATACCGGTATATGGGGGAAAGACAATGCCCAACAGCCGTCTGCCGAGCTGTGGGCGCTCTATAGCGACACCGATCTCCGCAAAGCCGCCTGGTTTGCCGAGGGAGAGGAAGAAGACTTGAAAGTGACCTACATCGCTAAGCCTGCCTATGAAAGCGACGAGATAGGAGACCTTACCATCCTATACCGCACTGCCGAGATGTATCTCATCAACTGTGAGGCAAAATGCAGGATGGGACGCACAGTGGAAGCTGCAGAGATGCTCCGTGCTTTCCGCGAGAAACGTATCGAAGGCTATGATGGCACCATAGGAGACAACGTACTTCAGGAAGTGCTTGACGAAAGGCGCAGAGAGTTGTGCTTTGAGAACGGCATACGATGGCTTGACATGAAGCGTCTGGGCATATCCTGCACCCGAAGAGGCTATTCTGACAAGCAGACAGACATGGAGACTTATACGCTGGAAGCCAACGACTACCGCTTTGCCCTACCCATACCTACCGGCATAGAGATAGATTACAACAACATAGAGCAAAACCCTGGGTGGACGACTTTTGAATGACCAGACTTACAGCATTTGGAAAGAATATGACAAAAATGAAACATATACTATCACTCCTGTGTCTTGCAGCCCTTACGGTGGGCTGCAGCAGTGATGACGACTTCATCTATGACACCGACGTGGATGCCGGTAACATCAAGTTGCTCCAGTTACGGGCAGACCACTATATGCTTGTGCCGGATGGAAAGGCAACGCTCAAGTTTTATGCAGATGCCTACAACATCCTTGAGCTGCCAAGCTACACGCCCACCACGTCGGGCGACAAGGTGGAGTATATACCATCCGTCAAGCGCGACACCTCGCTCATTCCTCCCAGCCAGCTGCCCAAAGGCCTCGTCAAACTCTACGACGAGACTGGAAAGGAATATCCTGACATGGAGCTGCGTACTGACGATCCCACACCCCGTACCCTACGTTTCTACCTGAAGGCAGGAGAACTGAAAAGCAATGTCATGGAGGTGCAGATACGTCCATTGCCCGCGGAGCAGTATGAGGAGCTGGAAATACCCGTAGTCTTCCATATCCTGCAGCAGCCCGCCAAGGCTGGCGTACCGACCATAGAAATAGACTCGTCGACGGTGTACAAGCACATCAATCGTATGAACAAGGTCTTTTCCGGCGCTGCCACCACCGACCCCAATGGGTGGAACGCCCATATCCGCTTCGTCCCGGCCATCTATGACAACAGTGGTCTCAAGCTTGACAATCCGGGCATACATGTTTACGATGTGCCGTCGTCTGTCACCTTTGAGAAAGATGAGGATTTCCGTACTTATGTGATGGAACATCGCGGAGCATTGCTCTACGACTACAGGCGATTCCTCAATATCTGGCTCATCAACAACCAGAAGGGGTCCTCGACCATCGTCTCAGCCCCCACCGTGATAGACGATACCACCAACCCCATCCCCGGCATCAACGCCAAGGCACTGAGCTCAGATTTCCCTACCAGCCCCACAGAGGTGGGATTCTTTGTGAGCATGTCTTATTTTGTCAATCCCATGCAGACAGACGATTTTTTCGAGCTTTCCTCTGTCATGGGAAGATACCTCGGGTTGCTGGTCACACAGTTGTCGACCAATGAGAAGTTCCCCAACTTCTTTGACAACGACACCGACTATTGTCCCGACACGCCCTACTATCTGGCCAGCCTCAGTGTCTTCAAGAATACGAAGAAGACGGACGATGACAAGGACTACTTCTATTTCACCTCCTACAACATCATGGATGGCTACAGCTACAAGAATTCGGTCTCTGTGGATCAGGTAAGACGCCTGCGCACCGTGCTCGACCGCTGTCCGTCGAGATGGATGTACAAGTCGCGGTTTGCCACTACGGGAAAAGACTGATGCGCAGCAGAGGTGTTGCCGAAACCCGAGTACACGCCCCCGCTCTCTCTACAACAATAACAAAAAAAAAAATCAATAAAAACCAGCAAAGTCATGAAACAAAAAATCGTTCTATCCACTATCCTGTCTGTGATAGCAGTCCTGTCTGTACTGGCACAAGGCACGCCAACCCGTCTGGAAATCGACATGGGTAATTTTGGCCTGGGCAAGCGGGCTACCCTGCAGGGCGAAGGCATCACGGCCATAGAGCAGGCCGGTGCCGACCACCGGGTGGTATTCAGCATCGGTCTGGAAGCGCCGGCCTATCTGCAGTTGGGCATCTCTACCAGCACCAACCGCATCTACATGGAGCCAGGCAAGACGCTCCGCATCTCGGTATTGCCCGAGGACGAAGTAAAACGCACCTATAACCTGATGAGGCTGAATCTCCGTTTTGAGGGCGAGACGGCCGGCATCTGCCGATACCTCAATGAGGTTACCCTTGATTTGCTGCCAGACAGCATCTTCCTCAAGGACCAGTCGAGCTATATAGCTGAGATGGAAAACCTGATCGAGACCATGGACAAGAAGATAGACAGCTACAATCTTGACCAAAACTTCAAGACACGCGAAAAACTCAACTTCCGCTACCGGTCGCTGGAGAAGCTCACCCGCTATCCCGTACAGCATTATTGGAAAGGCGGCAACCAGTTGGGGCTCATTTATGACCACGGTGAAGATATGTCTACCATCCACGACTATGTACGCATGCAGCTCGTAGACGATGCCACGCTATGGAAAGAAGACTCCTACCGCAAGTTTGTCAACAGTGCTATCGGTATGCTGGGGGGCATATTCGGCCATATAGACTGGGTGAAGATGTTCCGCTCCCGCATAGGCGTGGCCACCTCCAGATTTAGCACGCCGACCATCCTCGAAGACTATGTGCAGGGACTGGCCCTCAACTATATCTCATCCACAGAGAGCAACTCGCTGGGTGAGCTGCAGGCAGACTATGACCTGTATGTGAAGCGTGCCGACTATCGGGAGGAGCTGAAAAAGGCCATGAAGCAATGGGACTCATTTGCCAAAGGCACGGCTTTCTCCACGGGCGACGGTGCCTATACGGATGTGAAAGGCAACAAGTTTGACATGGCTACTCTCAAGGGCAAGTATGTGTACATCGACGTGTGGGCCACATGGTGCGCTCCCTGCCGTGCGGAGATTCCCCACCTCAAGGAGCTGGAGAAGAAATACCACGGACGCAACATCACCTTTGTCAGCATCTCTATAGACCAAAGACGCAAAGACTGGGTGGACATGGTGGAGCGCGACAAGATGACGGGCATCCAGCTGCACGGAGGACCCAACGCTCCCATCGTGAGAGATTACAAGATATCGGGCATCCCCAGATTCTTCCTGCTCGACCGCGATGGAAACATCATCAATACCGACATGTCGCGTCCTTCGGATGCCAACACGGTCAAGGTGTTTGATGAGTTGCCGGGATTGTAAACCAGCCCAAAATAACCAATGACAATGAGTATCAGAACACTGTTTACCGCCTGCGTGGCCACCATGCTGTGGGCAGCCTGCGACAACAACTCGCTGACGGAGCAGGCTGCACCCTGCGAGGACGTGCACATCCGGGTGGCTGCCCCTACCCGAGCGGCCAAAAGCGACTTTGCAGAGGGCGACTCTATAGGCATATTTGCGGTGGAACGCTCCATAGAGCAGACGGCCGCGCTCCCGTCCATACGCCCCGGACGTGCCAACAATGCTAAATGGGTGCGGGATGCCGAGGGCAACTGGTATCCGGCTACCGTCGCAGACCGTATCACATGGAGCCAAAGCGGCACGCGGATGGACTTCTATGCATACTATCCGTACGACCCGTCGCTTACCGACCCCTGCTCCATTGTCCTCAACCTTACACGGCAGACCGCAGGCTCGGATGTGCTCCGCGCCGTCAATAGCCAGGGACTGACCAAGGGTGAGGTGCTGCTCTCCTTTGACCATGTACTCTCGCGCATCGATGTGTGGATAACGGGTGCCGCAGAGGGCGATGTCGTAAGGATGACGGGTGCCAGAACCTCTGCTACAATGAATCTGGGAACAGGAACCGTAACACCCACCGGAGGGGAAGCCACTCTGACGCTCTCAGAAGAAAGGACGGGGGAACAGGGGAAAACGCTTTACCAGGCCTTGCTGCCAGCCCAGACATTCTCCGGACAGATCCAGTGCGAGCACGCCGGAGCCACCTATCTGTTCGATTTCAAGGACTTGACCCTGAAGACGGGAGTCTGTCAGCCTATCGAACTAACTTTAAGATGATTTTTCTCACTAACCAATATAGTAATTACAATGCGAACAAACAAGATGAAGACGGCAAGCATGGGGAAGATGCCCTATGTACAGCCACGACTCAAGGCCATCAGCCTTGATGCAGAAGAGATGATCTGTGTATCAGTAGATGCCGGTGTCAACCCCGACGACTTCGATATGGGCGACGGCGGCGAACTGTCTAAGGAAAACCGTTATAATGTATGGGAGGACTAAGCCATGAAAAAGACTATGATTATCTGCACAGCCATATTGGCTGCCCTGTTTACATCCTGCTCATCGGATGAAGACCTTGCCCTCAACACCGGTAACGGAGAGACTTACCAGCTTATCGTCAAAGCCGACATCGATGCCAGCACACGTTTCGGTTTCGCAGCCGAAGGCAACACGCTGAAGGCACAGTTTCAGGAGGGCGACCGTATCGTAGCATGGCCAAGATGGGCCAGCGGCAACGCCAACGGCAGTGCCATCTTCCTGGACTACAAGGGTATGGAAGACGGCAAGGCCATATTCTCCGCGCAGGTGGATGCCATGAATGCCGGTTCTAAGAAGTTCCACATGCTGCTCTGCAATGGTTTCGAGTTTGAGGGAACCAATCTCCAGGTGCTCAACCTGCAGGGCCAAGACGGTACACTGGCCTCTGCAGCCAAGTACACCGTGTACCAGGCAGACCCCTCTATAACAGAGATTACTGCAGATACCAAGACGGTGGTGGTCTCTAATGTGACATTCGCTGCCAAGACATCTGTCATCAAGTACACATTCACAGCTCCTGACGGTGTGACTGTACCCGTAGGCACTCCCATCACCATCACCACCAAGGATGTGATGCATCACGTAGGTATATCATGGGGCAACCCCAACAGCGCCTCACTGCCCTACGACGACAATGTGGCTGGCAAGGGAGAAGCCGTGTTTTATGCCAAGATTGGCGAGGTGAGCGACAACACGCTGACCGCTTATCTCTCAGTATGGCCCAGCGCACTTGAGACCGCATTGGCCGCCTCTACCGTAGAAATGGAGGTGGGAGACAACATCTACAAGGCCACTGTAGAGAGGACCTCTACCGGCAAGATAGAGGCCGGCAAGATATACCGTGCCCAGAGCGCAGCATTCGCTTTCGACAAGACCATCCCCTCGTATAACGAACTGGACATCTATGACCGCAATGGGGTGAAAGGCATTGTGCTGGCTCTTGATGCCAACAAAGAAGGCCGCCATGGATGGATCATGTCTCTGGACGAGGCCGAGCTGGAATGGACCAACGACGAAACCTGCAACCCCAGCATCAATCCTGCTACAGGAGCCAGCCAATTCTTCCAGCCATCAGAGATGGGCTGCAATACAATAGGATGCCTGAATGTGGACCCCACACTGGAAAAATTCCCCGCCATGAAGTGGTGCGATGACAAGAACCGGACACGTACCAAGGTCTCTGACATCACCAACGCATGGGGTGCCATCGACAAGCGCTGGATACTTCCGGCCTCCAACACCCTGCGCGACTATCTCGGCAAGAAGTATCTGCAGCAAGACAAGGCCGATGCCCTCAACAGCCTCAATAGTGCCATACAGGGATCTGACGCCGAAGGAAAGACGAGCATTTCTGTAGCCGACTACACCAATTACGAGAGCGTGGTGGCCTACTGGACCTCGTCGTACAAAACCTTTAACGAGGTACCCTACTGCAGTAGCGTGAAGAGCAGCGGTGAAGATTACATTTTCTCAGGAAACAGTGGCATGTTTGTCTCTACAGAGACAGCTACCCGGAAGTTTAAGGTACGCGCCTTCTATCATTTCTAAAAGACACATGATACTATCCAATATATAGTATCCTCACAAAAAAAACCAGAATGTCATGCCACGCTGCGATACTGTCCAGTACCAGTCGGCATGACATTTCTCATAGGTGGGGGCGGACGCACGAACGTGCGTCCCTACAGCATTAGCCCCCACTTTTTTACCGTTTTACCTTTATTCTGAAGGCACGGGGTGACAGTCCTGTCTGCTTCTTGAAGAAGGTGCCGAAGGCCGAGGCGTTGGGGAAATGCATCAGGTCGGCAATCTCGCTGATGGGCTTGTTGGTGTTTTTCATCAGGAAGATGCTGCGGCGCACGATGGCCTTGAAGACTATCTCCTGCACCGTGTAGCCACAGATGCTCTTGACGAGCGACGAGAGGTACTTCGGCGACAGACAGAGTTTGTCGGCATAGTATGCCACGCTGCGCTCCTGGTCAAAGTGCTGGCTCACCAGTTTGATGAGGGCGATAAAGGTCTCCGTCTTGCGCCCCTGTCCCTCCTCCGCGTTGCCGAAGTGGCGGCTGAAGAGCGAGCAGAGCCGGTAAGTGAGCGCCATGAGCAGCAGTTTCTGCTCGTGGTCGGCAAAGACAGAGGGCTCGGCGGGCGAGGTGGCGCTGAGCAGGGCCATGTAGTGGGAGATGTCGCTCTCGCCGCCTGTATGCCATACGCGGCAGGGGATGGGAGAGAGCATTTCTATCAGTCTCAGGGGCATCACCGTAGCCCCCAGCATGTCCCTGATAGGTTCCACGCGGTAGCAGAGCATGGTCACGGCCATGTCGGGCGATGTCTCGTTGGCCTCCATCAGCGCATCGCGGTCTATGGTGGCTGTCTCTCCGGCGTTAATCTGGTATTGGTGGTGGTCTACCGTCAGCTTGAGCCATCCCTTGTGGCAGGAGATGAGGGTGATATGGTCTGTACGTGTGGGCGTGTAGAGTCTCTCGGGCAACCTGCCGATGATGCCCCCCGACCCACACACATCCTGCTGCGTGATCAGCGCCATGTCCAGTTTGGCTATCCTTTCCGATTCTGTTTCCATTGCTCCAATCTTTGTCATGAGAGTGGGTGCTAAGTTAGTGTTTTTCTGTGTAAGTGCCAAGTCCTGCGGCCTGTTTTTGCCTCGGGGGCGGATAAAAAGATAGGGGGGAGAAGTGCCCGAACCTGCCGTGAGAGTCTCTCCACCGAGAGACGGATTAAGAATGGCGGTTTCCACTTCTCCCCCTGAGTCATGGGAAAATTCTTCTATATCATCGTGGTGGTCGCCGCCTTGGGATGGCGGTCTTCCTCGGTGAGTCGTCGTTTGGTCCAAGGCACTGCCAGCACCACTCCTGCACAGAGCAGACAGCCGTAGAATGTCCATCCAGCCATCTCCTTGATGGTGGTGAGCGTGGCCTGCACCTGTATCTTCCCCTTCAGCGAGAGGGCTGCCATGTGCTCCGCCTCGGCCTCCGAGCGTCCTTGGTAGCGCATGCCCCTCACCGTCTGGTCGTAGGTGGCGGCCGTCTCGGCCTGCGTGCGGTCAAAGTCGTGGGCGAAGCGCGTCACGTAATATTGCTGTCTGTACTGCAGCACGTTGGAGTAGAGTGCCGACCCTATGCCCGGCGCGATGATCATGCGCACGGTGAGCATGATGCACACCCATGTAGACAGAAACCGGTAGGGCATGCGCTGGTTGGCGTACACCGCCGTGAGCGAGTAGAGCAGCATCATGCCCGTGGCGCGGACGATGATGGGCCACTTCATGTGGCTGTACAGGCCGTCGGTCTGCACCTCGAAGTACATATAGAGCGCCGCCAGTCCTATGAGCACGAAGCCGAGGGCAAAGAGCCACTTCAGATGGAATCCCTTGGCGCTGCACAGGATGGCCAGCACCAGACCGATGAAGTAGCCTACCAGCACCCAGTTGCCCAGGGTGGCGTTCTGCCAGTTGTCTATCTCCATGCCCACACTCACGAAGATGTTGACAAACATCTGGCTCGAGTTCAGGATCATCAGTCCGAGAAACAGCAGGATGCCTCCCTGTATGCTCTTCAGTTTGAAGGCGTCGAGCAGGAAGTAGGGTGACCGCCGCGTGTACTCCAGATAGCCGAAGAGCAGCGTCGACACCACGCACACCGCCGTGGCCTCACGGATGTAGGGATGACTGTACCAGTCGAGCACCTTGCCGTAGACCATGATGAAGATAAACGAGCAGCACATCATGCTGAACACCACTACGTTGCCGAACTTGGCAAAGTTGATGGGCAGCCGCTTGCCCGGGTACTTGTGGTAGGGCATGGTGCAGAAGATGATGAGGATAGCCGCCAGCATGGCCGCCATCATGAAGTAGTACACATACTGCCACTCGTACGAGTAGGCCAGCCAGGCCGTGAGCCACGTGCCCATCTGTCCCAATATCATGAAGAAGAAGTAGATGGTGGGCATGCTGGTGGTCTTCTCGGTGTCGAGCTTGTCCCATCCGGCTTCGTCGGTGGGCTCATTGCCCGGTGTCACGTTGATGGTGGCCTCGATGCCAAAGGCATACTTGATCAGCGTGAAGAGGTTGCACATCAGCAGCGTCTGGCGTACGAAGCCCATGATGAGGCTGCACAGGGCCAGCAGGAAGATGCTGTCTGTCTTGGCGCACACATAACTGAGCGCGAAGAGGATGGAGAAGCCCACGATGCACATCATCTTCTCGCGACGTATGCGCACCAGGTCGTAGAAGAAGGGCGAGAAAGCGGCCATGCCCACCGAGGTGACAAAGCCTACAAACGATATGTGTTCTGCCTGGATGCCCAGCCCGCCCATCATCTCGCTGCTGTTGGCGCTGTACACGCCACTGATGGTCATGATAGGTATGAAAAGTACCATCAGGAAGATGATGCCGAGGGGCTTGGGCACCCAGTTGTAGAACGGGAAATTGCGTGGATTTGATGCCATGCCTATGTCTGCCTGTTATCGCGTTGTCTGATACTATATAGGATAAGGTGTGCGGGCATCCTTACTTGCGCTCCGCCTTCACTATCACCATCATACCGGCGGCCAGCCGGTCGTTGTCTTCCTTGGACAGTCCGGTAAAGTCTATGCGCACCGGCACCCGTTGCTGTATCTTCACAAAGTTGCCGGCCGAGTTGTCTGTCGGGATGAGCGAGTACTTGGAACCAGTGGCCCCCGAGATGGCTGTCACCGTACCCGTAAACTCCTTGTCGCTGATGGCATCTACCGTCATGCGCACTTTCTGTCCCACGTACAGGTTTTCCACCTGCGTCTCCTTGTAGTTGGCGATGACCCACTTCTGCGTGTCGGGCATGATATAGGTGATGGTCTGCCCGGCGCTCACGGCCTGTCCCTCCTCCAGGGAGCGGCGTCCGAGCGTGCCGTCGCACGGTGCTGTTACCACGGTGTACGACAGGTTGAGCTTGGCCATCTCCAGCGCGGCCTGTGCCCGCTCTATCGCTGCCTCGGTATTGGCGCGGCGCGTCTGCACCTCGTTCACGCCCGAGTAGGCGGCGCGCTGCTGGCGGCGGGTAGCTTCCAGTTTTTTGCGTGTGGCATCATACTCCGTCTCGATCTGCTCCAGCTGTATGGGCGTGGCGGCCTTGCGCTCCACCAGGTTCTTGTAGCGCTGGCGGTCTTTCTCCAGTTTGGCCAGCCTCACCTCTATCTCGGCGATGCTTGCCTCGTAGACCGAAGCCGAGTTTTGCGTGGTCTGCAGCGTGGCCCCGATGACGTTGGCTCCGGCCATCGCGTCTTTCAGCGCAGCCTCAGCCTCCATCACGCGGATGCGGTATTCGCGGTCGTCGAGCACCAGCAGCGTGTCGCCTTTGTGAACGCGCTGGTGCTCCTGGAAGTAGATTTTCTTGATATATCCCGTGGCGCGCAGGTTGACAGGCGACAGATACTGTTCCACCTGTGCGTCATTGCTCGTCTCGGTGCTCTTGTAGTCTATGAAGATGCCGATGATCTTTATCGCGCCCCAGATGAGCACGGCCACGCCGATGGCGCTGGCCACCAGTTGGCGGCGGCGCTGCTTTTTCAGTTTCTGTGCTTGTGTGGCGAGTGAGCCCTGCTCTGCGTTTTGTTTCTTATCTTTGGTTTCCATTGTCTTGATGATTTTGTGTGATAGGGTTTATGTATGGATGGTTTTCGGGTCTCTTTCTTACATCAGTTTGTCCAGCTGGCCCGTCAGCTTGAGCAGCGTCAGGTTGGCCACCTGATAGTTGTAGTGTGCGGTGATATAGTTGTTTTGTGCCTCCGTGATGCGCATCTCGTCTTGCAGCACATCGGTCATCGAGGCTATCCCCTCCTTGTAGCGGTCGGTGGTTACCCGGCACACATTCTCTGCCAGCGTGCAGTTGTCCTTCTGCTTCTTGTAGTTGCGGCGGTTGTTCTCCATGTCGCATGTGGCGTTCACATACTGTGTCTGCAGGTTCTTGAGCGTGTTGGCATATTGCGTCTGCGCCGTCTCTATGTCTATCTTGCCCTTGCGTATCTTGGAGCGTTTGTCGAAGCCGTCGAAGATGGGCACGCGCAGCGAGAGCCCCAATCCGTTGGACCGGTACCAGTGGTTGGACGGGCCGCTGTGGAACCAGTGGCTCAGCTTGTCGGTGTACGACGAGAACATCCAGCTGCCCGAGAGGCTCAGCGTGGGCAGGTAGCCCTCGCGGGTCATGCTCAGCTGCTTCTTGGCCAGTGTCTCGCGCGCCTGCAGCAGCTGCAGTTCATAGAGATTGGTGCTCAGTCCCGGCAGCGAGGGCTCCACCACCTTGTCGGTCTGTGGCAGTTCCACGCATATCTCCTGCTCTGCCGGATAGTCGAGCACGTATTTGAGCATGTTGTACTGCTGGGTGAGCATCGCCTGCGCGTTGTCGTACTGCACCTGCAGGTTCTCCAGATTGATGTTCACGCGCTGCACGTCCACCTCCAGCGCCATGCTGTTATCGTAGAAGGCCACGGTGATGTCGCGTAGCGCCTTCAGTCGTCTGATGTTGTCCCTGACCAGTCCCAGCTGCTCCACCGTGTTCTGTGCGAGGTAGTACATCTGGCTGATTTGCATGATCAGGTCCTCGCGTGCCTTCTCATACGACATGCGGTCGATGCTGTTGAGCAGCCGCGTGATGTCCATTGCCGTGTAGAGCTGCTTGTTGTAGAGCGGCATCTGCAGCTGCAGTCCGGCCGATGCGTTGTACTGCAGCGTCTTGGTCACGTTGTAGAGCGTGCCGTAGGCCGATCCGTCGGTCACCGACACGGGTGGGTCAAAATTGTCGTTGGCCGAGGCCACCCCATTGAGTTGCGGCAGCAGCTTGGCGCGGTTCTCGCTCAGGTTGTGGGGTGCCTTGCGCACCTCACCCTCCTTCACCCTCAGCGCCAGGTTGCGCTCCAGTCCCATCTTCAGGCACTGCTGCAGGGTGAGTCTTTCTTGTGCACCGGCCGCCAGCACCGTGGCGACGAGTGCCAAAATGAACACTATTCGTCTCTTCATGTAGTAAGTTGTGGTTGCTATGTTCTTAATCCGCTGCAAAGGTACGGCGATATGGTGACAAACAGCTATTCACATGGCGGCTATTACTGTTCATATTTTCCTTTCTTGCGGCAGAGAGGAGTCAGAGGCTTTTTTGTTGGCCACTCTTGTACAACCTAAACGTGGCCTTTAGCACGCCTAAACGTGGTATATAGCATGCCTAAATGCCGCATTTTGCCAAAATCAGCCGGTTTCTGCAAAAGTATTAGAAATATCTTGTTCCAACAAAAAAACTACCTTTTTTGCAAGATTGCTTTTTGCACCAGCATCATGTTGGTGAAAGAAGTACAATTTGAGTCGTCTTTATATAGTAATGGAGCATACTAAACAGTATATCACAGCATTGGAATGTTGGGATAACCCAAATTAACATGTGGTATTATGCGGAAAATACCAAAAAAATCATGTAGCTTCATAAATAATTAGTATTTTTGCATTTGTATGTTTTTCAAATAGTCTGTATTTAAACTAAACAATTGTACT
Organism: Bacteroidales bacterium; assembly: GCA_004554665.1. Lineage (GTDB taxonomy): Bacteria > Bacteroidota > Bacteroidia > Bacteroidales > Bacteroidaceae > Prevotella. Next base: position 622 of record SFKY01000046.1, on the reverse strand, counting down.
TATGAATAAAATCTTTTATTTGGTACTTTTTGCTATGGTGATGGTCTCCTGTAGCAAGTCGAAAGAACAAAAGGCAGAGGCACTCGTCAAAGAAAGTGTAAAGAAGGTGCTATTCAAACCAGAGACATACAAACCAGTTGAAACAAAAGTAGATAGTGCTTTTGCTCCGTATGATGATCCTGGCTTTTTTAAGGAACTTGCAGAATTGGAAGCGATTAATTCTGATTATGAGGAATTGGTATTGAACGCTAAACATGCAAAGTCTTCCATGTCGATTTGGAGTGGTCCCTATCAAACATCTTTTGGTAGAAACGAATATCAAGAGGCAAAAGGCGACTATGAAGAAGCCAACGCTAAAATAGAGAAGTTAAAAAAGAAAGGAAGAAAGCAATATGAGAAAGTTGTGCAACTTCTTCAAGCCTCTCCAAAGTTTATTGGATACAAGGTTGTCCATAGTTTCCGCGCAGATAATAACGATGGAGACACTTTGATGGGCGAATTTGTTTTCATCATCGACAAGAACTTTGAGGAGATAATATATTCAATGGAAGCTGAGGGGTACAATCAGGCCCAGAAGGCTATTAGCAGTTTTAAGGAACAGTTAGAGGAAGTGGATGAATAA
>SFKY01000045.1 GCA_004554665.1 Bacteroidales bacterium | reverse complement strand
CAACCAAGAAAAAAAATACTGTTTACGATATGAACAAGAAAGAAGTACCCGTATTGCTGCTCACGGGCTATCTGGGCAGTGGAAAAACCACGTTACTCAACAGGATATTGGCCAACGAGCGCGGCATCAGGTTTGCCGTGATAGTCAATGACATAGGCGAGGTAAACATCGACGCCGACCTTATCCAGAAGGGCGGCATTGTGAACCAGCAAGACGACAGTCTGGTGGCCCTGCAAAACGGGTGCATCTGCTGCACGCTCAAGATGGACCTGATCGAGCAGCTCCGCGAGATTACGGCGATGGAACGGTTCGACTACATTGTCATCGAGGCGAGCGGCATCTGCGAGCCTGCCCCCATCGCACAGACCATCTGCTCCATCCCGGCGATGGGTCCACAATACATGGAGCACGGCATTGTGAGGCTCGACAGCATCGTGACCGTGGTAGACGCGCTGCGCATGCGCGATGAGTTTGGCAACGGAGACCAGCTGACACGGGAAAACATTGGCGAAGAAGACATTGAGAACCTGATCATCCAGCAGATTGAGTTTTGCAACATCATCCTGCTCAACAAGGCATCTGAGGTGTCTGCCACCGAGCTCGACCGCATCACCCACATCCTCCGCGCCATACAGCCCAAGGCAGACATCATCGCCTGCGACTACGGCGATGTGGAGCTGGACCGTCTGATAGGCACCCACCGCTTCGACTTTGACGAGGTGGCCACCTCGGCGGCGTGGATAGACGCGATAGAGCACCACCACGACGAGGAAGAAGAGGACGAAGACGATGATGAGGAGGAAGCACATCACCACCACGACCATCATCACGAGGAGCATGGGCACCACCATGACCACCACCATGAGGGCGGCGAGGTAGAGGAATACGGCATCGGCACCTTTGTGTACTATCGCCGCGACCCGCTCGACCTGTCGCGCTTCGACGAGTTTGTGGCACGCAAGTGGCCGCGCAGCGTCATCCGCTGCAAGGGTATATGCTGGTTTGTGGATGAGCCCGAGACCTGCTATGTATTCGAGCAGGCCGGACGGCAGATGGGGCTGCGCAATGCCGGCCAGTGGTATGCCACCATGCCGGACGACGAGCTACAGGAACTGATGGCACGCGAAGCCGGACTGCGCCGCGACTGGGACGACCGCTACGGCGACCGTATGCAGAAGCTGGTCTTCATCGGCCAGCACCTGGACCGCGAGACTATCGCCAAGGAGTTGGACCAGTGTCTAAGCACAGAACCATGAACATGAGACGACTGTTCTTGCTTTTCGTAGCTTTTGGGATAGCTGTTGGCACTACAGCTGCTCCCCGGCAGCCGCGCAAGCGAGTGGCGGTGGTACTGGCAGGCGGCGGTGCCAAAGGTATGGCGCACATCGGTGCGCTCAAGGTCATCGAGCGGGCAGGCATCCCCGTAGACATCATCACGGGTACGTCGATGGGCAGCATCATCGGCGGTCTGTATGCCATCGGATGGAACGCCGAGGCGATGGACTCGGTGGTAAGGCAGCAGGACTGGACATTCCTGCTCTCCGACAATGACGACTACTACTCGCAGAATCTGGCCAACCGCAACAAGCAGAGTACCTACTTCCTCTCCAAATCGGTAAGCATAGGCGCGCAGACACCGCACGAGATAGGCGGATTCATCTACGGCAAGAACCTGAGCCGACTCTTCGAAAGGCTCACGGCGGGATATACCGACTCTACGGATTTCTCCCGCCTGCCCATCCCCTTTTCGTGCGTGGCCACCAATATCATCGACAACACGGAGCACGATTTCCACAGCGGCCGTCTGGCCGAAGCCATGCGCGCCAGCATGGCCATTCCGGGTGTGTTCACCCCTATCCGCATGGGAGACAAGATTCTGGTAGACGGTGGACTGCGCAACAATTTCCCTGCCGACATCGCCCGTGAGATGGGAGCCGACTTTATCATCGGTGTCACGGTGCAGGGCGAGGAGAAGACGGCCGACGACCTGACCTCGGGCATGGATATCCTGGGGCAAATCGTGGATGTGAACTGCAAGAACAAGTACGACGACAACCTGGCCATCACGGATGTGCCTATCCGCGTCAACACTACGGGCTACTCGGCTGCCAGTTTTTCTGCTGCCGCCATCGACACGCTCATCCGTCGCGGAGAAGAGGAGGCGATGAGACATTGGGACGAACTGGTGGCACTGCGGAAACAGTTGGGGTTGCCAGACGGTTACGCTCCCACCATCCTCCAACCCAACCCGGAGGCGACACTGCCGCTGGAAACCACGACCCAGAAGGTGGAGGAGCGTCCCGCCTACGACAAGGTGACGGGCTATGTAGGTACGCGGTTTGACACCGAGGAGATGGCGGCCCTACAGCTGTGCGGCGTTTACCAATCGGCCAAGAAACCCATAAATGTGGAAGCCACCCTGAGGTTGGGCAAGCGCACCAAGGCAAGCCTACTCGGCACGTGGACCATGCGGGGCATCGCCAAGACGGGAGTAGGCTATTCGTTTGAATACAACGACATGGATATCAACGAGCAAGGAGGCGAGTACCTGAGCACTACCTACGCCCATCATCAGGTTTCGGCAGGTGTCATGGGCATGGGCATACGCAACCTGATTCTCGACCTGTCTGTGAGACTGGACTATTACGACTATCGCAAGCTGATGGTGCCGAGTGCGCACTCCATGAGCGATCTGGGTATCGACGACGACCACTATATCAGCTATCATGCATATCTGCATTACGACTCGGAAAACACGGGGACGCTGCCCACACGGGGTGCCAAGTTCCAAGCCCGGTATGCCTACTTTACCGACAACTTTGCCGAATACCAAGGACATGCCGGTTTCAGCGAACTGAGTAGCTTCTGGCGTATGTCGGCAAGCATAGGCCCGCGTGTCACACTGCGGCCTATGCTGTACGGGCGATTGGTCTTTGGCAGCGACATCCCTTACATTCGGCGCAATGCGATTGGCGGGCGCTGGTTTGGGCATTATCTGGAGCAGCAGATGCCGCTCATGGGAATGGGTTATGTGGAGCTGACAGACCCCATGTTTGTGGCGGCCCAACTCACTGTGCAGACACAGATTGTCAAGAGCCACTATGTCTTGGCAGAGGCTTCGGCCGCACAGCACTCCGAAAAGTTGGGACGGCTGCTCAAGCATGGGCCTATGATGGGTTACCAGTTGTCTTACGCCTACAAAACCATGTTCGGACCGCTCGGCGGCAGCGTCGGATACTCGAATCACACGGACAAACTGTATTTCTATATCAATCTGGGATACAGGTTTTAAAGGCCCATTAAAAGGTAAAAAGGTAAAGAGGTAAAAAGGTGTAGGGACGCATGTCCGTGCGTCACCCCCCACCACAAACAAAACGATTATTGACAACGATGAATAAACGTGCATATAGACAGGCCAATGCCGACTGGCTGGCCGCCAAGGCGCAGGAACAGGGTGTGCAAGCGCTGCCCAAGGGTATCTACTATCGCGTGATGGCCGAGGGCAAAGGCGACGGCATACACCCGGCTGTCCGCAGCATCGTCACGGCGCACTATACGGGATGGACCATCGACGGCAAGCAGTTTGACAGCAGCAGGGGTGGCGCGCCGCTGGCCATCAGACTCTGCGACCTCATCGAGGGATGGATCATCGCGATGCAGCAGATGTGCGTAGGCGACAAGTGGGAGGTGTATATCCCTGCCGAAATGGGATATGGCAGATTCTCCCAGCCGGGCATTCCCGGTGGCTCAACGCTGATTTTTGAGATAGAACTGTTGGGCATTGCCTGACGATTGACATTGAACAAGCAGAACCAAAGACTATGACCAAGGAGATGGAAGACCGCATACAACTGGCGGTGGAAAACTTTATGCAGGGATATGGATGCTGCCAGAGCGTGGTGGCAGCCTTTGCCGACTTGTACGGTATGGACAAGCAACTGGCGCTGCGCGTAGCGGCCGGATTTGGAGGCGGTGTAGGACGACTGCGCATGATGTGTGGGGCTGTGTCGGGGCTGGTGATTTTGGCCGGACTGGACTGTGGACAGACCGAAGGTAGCGACAGGGCGGGCAAGTCGGCCTGCTACAAGGTAGTACAGCAACTGCTGGGCAAGTTTAAGGAGCGCAACGGGTCAGTAATTTGTGCCGAGTTGTTAGGTCTCAACGGCCAACAAATAGCCAAAGAGACCCACGAGGCTTCGGAGCGCAACGCCGAATACTACAAGAAACGCCCCTGCGCGGCCAAAGTGGAAAGTGCCGCAAGGGTCTTTGCCGAATATCTGGAGGAGAAAATCGACAACTTTATTTAATGGATGTCGTCAACTGAACATAGAGCATAATCAACTAATTCTCAATAGTACTTTGCTCTGATGCACCCTCAACCCATCCCTCTCCCATTGGGCGAGGGAGCTGTTAGGCATTTCCTTTATACTATCTATCACTACGCTAATCTACAAGCTATGGTGTAGAACGAAAAGAAATGAACAGAATAAGGAAGACCAAAAGGGGGCGATACATATTGTACCTGCCCCCCTGTTATTATCACGCAATGGAGATTATAATATCATTATTTAACAACTGTGCAATCATCCTTTGTAACCTTAAGCGTAGCTTTCCTAACCACAGTACCCTTTGTTGTTTTCAATGTCAAACTTATACTTAATGTTCCTTTAACACCCTCAAAGCCATCTTCAAAAGTATCCGCGAAAACGTAGACTACAGCATCAAACAGTTTTACAGCTTGTTCTTGTGTAACTCCTGTCAGACCTTCATCCACCAACTCTGCCATTTCCGCTGTCAATTCTGCATTAAGCCGACTGATTTGCTGCGCATCAAGCCCACCATCAGCACATTGGACTTCAACAAAATAGTCTTGGTAAGTATTGACGAACTCTTCCTCGTCATCATCACCACAACTTGTCAATGCAACACTCATGGAAAATACCATCATAAACAAATAGAAAAACTTTAATGTTTTCATATAAAAAAAATAAAGCCTATAAACACCACAAATTCGGCAGTTCTTTAGTTGTTACTTAAATTCTAATATATATGAAAAAGGCGTAGGTGCCTGTTTCTTGTCCATCCTGGGAACACAGGCCTTCGCATTGCCCACCACACACAGGACAGACAACGCAGTTAGCCCACGCCGATACGTATATATCATGGCTCACATAGCTAACCAAGAAATCATCAAAACGGGGATATCATCTCAATTAACATCTGCAAGTACGATAAACGCACAACGTAAACATTTCCGTTGTCCATTTGCCTGTTGTGTGGCTTGAAGTTGCGAAGTTCGTGTTCCACAAAGACAAACGTCCGAAAACGTCTTTCTCCATACATATACCGCTCTCTCGCCTATGAAAGGAAATCAAGCGATGGTGCAAAGGTACAACAAAATCATAAGACATACAAGAAAAAAGACAAGAAATATTTAATAAACATAAAAATATTTTTCCTCCCCAATGTCTTTTTTTACCCGCATGTGTAATAACCAACCAGACAACAGGCATGAGCTTGTAGGTGGCATCGTCATGGGAAGCCCCTTGATTTAAGATATTTTTATCGATTGGGAACGCATTTTTTGTCGTTTTTTGGTGCCTTAGTCAAGGATATTTCGTAATTTTGCAGCTCATACCAATAGATTCTAATTATTTTATGGCTGAAACAAGACAAATAAAGACCGCACTCATCTCTGTCTTCCATAAAGACGGGCTCGACGAGCTGCTCAAGAAACTGAATGAAAACGGTGTCAAGTTCCTTTCTACAGGCGGTACCCAGCAGTTTATCGAATCACTGGGGTACGCATGTGAGAAAGTGGAAGACGTAACCACCTACCCCTCTATCCTCGGAGGCCGTGTCAAGACCCTGCATCCCAAAGTTTTCGGAGGCATCCTGGCCCGCCGCGACCATGAAGGCGACCAAGCCCAGATGGCAGAATATGAGATTCCGGCGATAGATCTGGTCATCGTAGACCTCTACCCCTTTGAGCAGACCGTGGCAAGCGGTGCCTGCGAAGCCGACATCATCGAGAAGATCGACATCGGCGGCATCTCGCTCATCAGAGCCGGTGCCAAGAACTTCAAGGATGTGGCCATCGTGCCCAGCAAGGCAGAATACAGCGTGCTGCTCGACATCCTCAACCGCAAAGGTGCCCAGACCGACATCGAAGACCGCAAGATGTTCGCTACACGCGCTTTTGGCGTGAGCAGCCACTACGACACAGCCATCCACTCGTGGTTTACGAAGTAAGCCAGACCCTCGTTCCCGGTTCGCCAAGGGCCGGGAAACTCCCGCAGAAAAATCATTTATAGCTATAAATAAGACACTTTTAGGAAATGGGATTCTTTTCTTTCATTCAAGAAATTGCAATGGACTTGGGTACCGCCAACACCATCATTATCAGTGATGACAAGATTGTGGTGGACGAGCCCTCCGTTGTAGCACTCAACCGCAGTGACGGCAAGATGATTGCCGTGGGCCAGAAGGCCAAGATGATGTATGAGAAGACGCATGAGAACATCCGCACCGTTCGCCCGCTACGCGACGGTGTGATAGCCGACTTCTCGGCTTGCGAGCAGATGATGCGTGGCCTCATCAAGATGGTTCACACAGGCAGCCGCCTGTTCTCGCCGTCGCTCCGCATGGTGATCGGCGTTCCCTCGGGTTCTACCGAAGTGGAACTGCGTGCCGTACGCGACAGCGCCGAGCATGCCGACGGACGCGATGTTTATCTGATCTTTGAACCGATGGCCGCTGCCATTGGTATCGGTATAGACGTAGAAGCTCCCGAGGGCAACATGATTGTAGACATCGGCGGTGGCTCTACCGAGATTGCTGTCATCTCGCTCGGCGGCATCGTTTCCAACAACTCCATCCGCATTGCCGGCGACGACCTGACCGCTGATATCCAGGAGTATATGAGCCGCCAGCACAATGTGAAGGTGAGTGAGCGTATGGCAGAGCGCATCAAGATCCACGTGGGGTCGGCCCTCACCGATCTGGGCGATGAAGCCCCCGAAGACTATGTGGTACATGGCCCCAACAGGATTACAGCCCTGCCTATGGAGGTGCCCGTATGCTATCAGGAGATTGCCCACTGTCTGGACAAGACTGTCGCCAAGATAGAGAATGCCGTGCTCTCTGCATTGGAGAACACGCCGCCCGAACTATATGCCGACATCGTGAAGAATGGTATCTATCTGAGTGGTGGCGGTGCACTGCTCCGCGGACTGGACAAGAGACTGCAAGACAAGATCAACATACCGTTCCACATTGCCGAAGACCCGCTCCACAGCGTAGCCCGTGGTGCCGGCATCGCGCTGAAGAACGTAGACCGTTTCTCTTTCTTGATGAGGTAATAGCCCATGCGGAACCTACTGGAGTTTCTTGCCAAATACAACCACTGGTTTCTCTTCATTGCGCTTGAGGTCATCGGACTTATCCTCCTCTTCCAGTACAACAGCTACCAGAGGAGCGTATGGTTTTCCTCCGCCAATGTGGTGGCTGGAAAGGTGTACGAGTGGGATGCCAAGATTACATCTTACTTCTCGTTAGGCACCATCAACGAACAGCTCACCCAGCGCAATATCTACTTGGAGCAACAAGTGAAAACTTTGTCGGAAAAGCTCAATGCTGCCACCAAGGACAGCATTGCTGCCCAACTGGCTGCCACGCAGGCATTGGCAGGATTCAGGCTCATTCCGGCCAAGGTCATCACCAACTCGGTGGACAAGCAAGACAACCTGATTACCATCGACAAGGGTTCTGCAGACGGTATCCGCAAAGACATGGGAGTGGTGAGTGGCAACGGAGTGGTAGGCATTGTCTACCTCGTCTCCACTCACTACTCCGTAATCATACCGGTGCTCAACAGCCAGTCCAACATCAGCTGTACTATCAAGAATAGAGGCTACTTCGGCTACCTGCACTGGAATGGTGGTTATGTCCACTTGGCCTACGTGGACGACATTCCCCGACATGCACACTTCAAGATCGGCGATTATGTGACGACGAGCGGCTACTCATCCGTCTTCCCCGAAGGCGTGATGGTGGGACAGATTAAGTATGTATTCAACTCACCCGACGGCTTGTCGTATCGCCTGAAAGTGAAATTGGCCACTGATTTTGGCAACCTGCGTGACGTTTGTGTCATTGACAACACGCTCTTACAGGAACGGATAGACATCTTGAGGGCTGCCCGGGACTCTATCCAACTAAGAGACAAATAAGAACTGATTATGAGTTTAGGCTTTCTCAAAGGCTTTTCCCTGTTTATCGTCCTGCTGTTGGCACAGGTGCTGGTGCTCAACCATATCCACCTGTTCAACTGCGCGACTCCCCTGCTGTACATCTACGTGGTACTGCTTTTCCAGCGCGACTTTCCGCGATGGGGCATGCTGCTTTCGTGCTTTGTCATGGGACTTGTCATCGATATATTCTCCAACACGCCCGGACTCACCACCCTCACGCTCACCCTTATGGGATTCATCCGCCCTTATCTGCTGCTACCATTCCTCAACCGGGACAGCGCCGAAGACATAGCGCCTTCCATGCAGACGATGGGGTTCGCCAAATTCAGCTACTACACAGCCACCATCGTCTTCATCCACTGCCTCGTTTTCTTCTCCATTGAAGCCTTCAGCTTTTTCAACTGGCTGCAATGGGCAGAGTGTATAGGCGGAAGTTTTCTGCTGACAACCATCCTTATCTTGGTGATTGAAAACGCCAGAAAGCTATAGCCGATGAAAGACTACAAACTTGAGAACCGCCGCTATGTCATTGGCGGTTTGGCCATCGTCATTGTGGTGGTCTACATCATCCGATTGTTTACCTTACAGTTGTTGAGCGACGACTATAAGAAGAATGCCGACAGTAATGCGTTTCTCAAGAAGGTAGAATACCCGTCGCGCGGTGTCATCTACGACCGCAACGGCAAACTGTTGGTCTACAACCAGCCAGCCTACGACATCATGGTGGTGATGAACGAGGAGCGCGGACACCTCGACACACTGGAGTTTTGCGATGCCCTGGGCATCACCAAAGAGTATTTCATCAAGCGAATGGCCGATATCAAAGACCGCAACAAGAATCCCGGCTACTCACGTTTCACCCAACAGCTTTTCATGGCACAACTCTCGGACGAGGAGTTCAGTGTCTTCCGCGAGAAGATGTTCCGCTTCCCCGGATTCTATGTACAGAAACGCAGCATCCGACAATACCAATATCCCTACGCCGCCCACATCTTGGGCGACGTGGCAGAAGTGTCGCCGAGCAATATTGAGGAGGACGACTATTACCAACTGGGCGACTATATCGGAAAACAAGGTGTCGAAAAATCGTACGAGAAGCAATTGAGAGGCGAGAAAGGTGTCCAGATCTTGCTACGCGATGCCCGAGGCCGCATCCAAGGTAGCTACCAAAACGGCTCATTGGATTGTAAGCCTGTGGCAGGCAAAGACCTGACACTGAGCATAGATATCAAACTGCAAGCCCTTGGAGAGCGCCTGTTGGAGGGGAAGATTGGCTCTATTGTAGCCATCGAACCATCTACCGGCGAGGTGCTATGCATGGTCTCATCTCCCTCTTACGACCCACGTCTCCTTGTGGGCCGACAGCGCGGCAAAAACCACAAAGCGCTCTCGCACAACGTGTGGAAACCGCTGCTCAACCGCTCCATCATGGGCCAATATCCACCCGGATCCACGTTTAAGACCTCCCAGGCACTGACTTATATGAGCGAGGGAATCCTCACACCGGGCACCATGTTTCCCTGTCACCGTGGATTCTATCACCGAGGCCTCCATGTGGGTTGCCACGGCCATTCCTCGCCCATTGCGATGGTCGATGCCATCAGCACCTCATGCAATGCCTACTTCTGTTGGGGACTGTATTATATGATAGGCAACCGTAAGAAATACAAGAGCTCGTTTGAGGCGATGAACATCTGGCGCGACTATATGGTCAGTATGGGGTTCGGCTACAAGTTGGGCATCGACTTGCCGGGCGAGAAACGCGGCCTCATCCCCAACGCCACATTCTACGACAAGGCTTACCGTGGATCATGGAACGGTCTGACCGTCATCAGTATCTCCATCGGACAGGGAGAGGTGAACCTTACGCCGTTGCAAATCGCCAACCTTGGTGCTACTATCGCCAACCGGGGCTATTATTATACACCGCATGTGGTGCGTAAGGTGCAGGGCGAACCGCTCGACACCACCTTTACAAGCAGGCATTACACCAAGGCTTCGCGCCGTGCCTACGACTATGTCGTGGCCGGCATGCGATCATCGGTCATCAAGGGAACCTGCCGTTCGGCCAACCGCCCCGACTATGAGATATGCGGAAAGACGGGAACCGCGCAGAACCGAGGGCACGACCACTCTGTATTTATGGGATTCGCCCCCAAGGACGACCCGAAGATAGCCATCGCTGTCTACGTGGAAAACGGTGGCTGGGGTGCAGACTACGGTGTGCCCATAGGCGCTCTTATGATGGAACAGTATATCAACGGTAGACTGTCAGCCGAGTCGGAGACCAAAGCGGCAGTATTCCAAAAGAAACGTATAGGATATGGCTCAAGCAGCAGATAAGCATCAAGGCATCTTTCAGTCACTCGACAAGTGGACCATAGGCATCTATCTGGCCCTCCTCATCTTCGGCTGGATTAGCGTATGTGGTGCCAGCTACACCTACGGCAGTACGGATATCTTCAGTCTCGACACCCGCTCGGGCATGCAGATTGTATGGATTGGCACTTCCATTGCGCTGGGCTTTGTCCTGCTCATGCTCGACGACAGGTTTTACAACACCTTCTCCTATCTCATCTATGTAGGGTTGCTGGTGCTACTCTTCGCGACCATCTTCAATCCCCACGAAATCAAAGGCTCGCGATCATGGCTGGTGCTGGGTCCGCTACGTCTTCAGCCGGCCGAGTTTGCCAAATTTGCCACAGCGCTGGCCGTGGCCAAACTCATGAGTACCTACGGATTCGACATCCATAAGTGGAAACACTTCGCCGCAGCCGTAGGTGTATTCCTGCTCCCGATGCTTTTTATCGTTGCCCAGAAGGAGACCGGATCGGCCTTGGTGTATCTCTCATTTTTCCTCATGCTATATCGGGAGGGCATGCAGGGCAGCATCCTGTTCACGGGCGTGGCGATGGTCATCTACTTCGTCGTGGGAATCAAGTACGAGGATGTGATGCTGTGGGACACGCCGACATCCGTAGGCAAGTTTGTGGTGCTGCTGCTCGTCCAACTGTTTTCCATCGCTATGGTCTATGTCTACTGCCACAAGAAGCGGGAGGCGTGGACGCTGGCGGGAACCACCCTCGGTGTCACGCTGCTGTTCTTAGGATTCTCCGAATACGTCATCCCCTTCGATATCGTGTGGGTACAGTTCTTGCTGACAGCACTGCTCATCCTCTATTTGGCCTATCGCGCCATGGCTACCCGCATCCGCAACTACTTCTTCATATCCCTGTTTGCACTGGGTTCGGTAGCCTTTTTCTACTCAGCAGACTATGTGCTCAATGAGATGATGGAGCCCCACCAGCGCGTACGTATCAACGTGCTGTTGGGACTGGACGAAGACTTGGCCGGAGCCGGCTACAACGTACACCAAAGCGAGATAGCCATTGGCTCTGGAGGACTAAGGGGCAAGGGATTCTTGAACGGCACACAGACCAAGTTGAAGTTTGTACCCGAACAAGACACCGATTTCATCTTCTGTACGGTAGGAGAAGAAGAAGGATTTGTAGGTTCGGCCACCGTACTCCTACTGTTTTTGGCATTGATATTAAGGCTTATCCATCTGGCGGAGCGGCAACCCTTCAAGTTTGGAAGGGTGTATGGCTACTGCGTACTGAGCATTTTCCTCTTCCACCTGTTCATCAACGTGGGAATGGTATTAGGACTCACGCCCGTCATCGGCATACCGCTACCCTTTTTCAGTTACGGCGGTTCCTCCTTATGGGGCTTCACGTTGCTGCTGTTCATCTTCCTTCGTATCGATGCCGGCCGCAACCTCACCCGTCGATAGCCCCTTGCCCATCAGTCCGCCCCTTGCCCGACATGCCTGGTAAGGGCAATACCCACGTCACTCACGCCCGGCAGGATGTCGCGCTTCATGTCGTGGCGTACGGTAACATGCAGACTGTCGGCTGCTTCCAGCCATTCGCGACGCACAGGCTGTGTGTATTGGAAATAACTGATACCATGTTGCTTGTGGATACCATGCTTGTTGGTGAGTCGGCAGTCGAGCGTGTCGATATAGACCTTTCCACCCGGAATCACCTGTTGCTCCACGATAAGCGTAAGCCCCGTAAAAGGATAGGCGTTGTTGACACGCAGGCCCAACGTCACGTCATAGTTGCCCGCCTTCACGATAGGCGGGACATCAAAAAACAAGGTGTCATTCTTCTCCCAGCCCTGCACTTGGGTATGGCGGTACTTGTCATACACCTTGTTGCCACAGGCCGAGAGAGCACCTAATACCACCGTTGCCCACAACGCCCAACTTTTCATGCACCTTGCTGTTTATTGGCTTCCTTAGGGGCTTGCTCACCGCCCTTTTTCTTAGCGTTCGCATTCGGTTTCCCTGCCGGACGCTTGGGTTTGGGCTTGCTTGCGCTCTTCTTTTTGCGCTTGCTCTTGTCGAAACGACTGATGTCGCCACCCTCGAGCAGGTCTACGGGCTTGTCCGAACGGCGTACCGTACCCTCTTCGGTGAGCGATACCGGTTTTTCACCGTTCTTGTTCATCTCGATGATACGGCGTGCATGCTTGGCCGTGATGGTCTCCAAGTTGGCAGCCAGATTCTTATCGGTAGAATAGGTGACGAGTCCGGCCAGGATATCGGTCTTGAAGAGATAGTAGTCGCTGTCCTTGGTCTGCAGCACGATTTCCTTGCTCGGCATCCTGCGCCCTGCCTCCACATAGTCGTCGACCTCGTAGTTGAGACAACACTTGAGTTTGGCGCACATACCGGCCAACTTCTGCGGATTGAGGGATATATCCTGGAAGCGTGCGGCATTGGTGCTCACGCTGACAAAATTCTTCATCCATGTGGCACAGCACAATTCGCGTCCGCAAGGCCCTGTTCCGCCGATACGTCCGGCCTCTTGGCGCGCTCCGATCTGCTTCATCTCGATACGCACGTGGAATGTCTCGGCCAGCACCTTAATCAACTGGCGGAAGTCTACACGCTCATCGGCAATATAATAGAAGATGGCCTTGTTGCCATCGCCCTGATACTCCACATCGCCAATCTTCATTTGCAGCCCCAAGTCCTTGGCTATCTGCCGGCTCTGTATCATCGTGGCGTGCTCCCTGCTCTTTGCCTCGCGATACTTGTCCATATCCACGGGCTTGGCGACACGGTAGATGCGGCGGATGTCGTCTGCCGACTTCAGGTTGGCTTTCTTTATCTGGAGCTTTACCAACCGGCCGGTGAGGGTCACCACACCAATGTCGTGTCCGGGATTTGCCTCCACGGCCACGATGTCACCCTTTTTCAGGTCCAGGTTGTTGACATTGTGATAATATCCTTTGCGGGTATTCTTAAACTGCACCTCCACCAGGTCGGTCGATTCGGCATTGCCCGGCACATCCGCCAACCAGTCGTAGGTGTTCAACTGTTTGTCTTGCCTTCCGCAACCCTGACAGCAGAGTCCACGGTCGCTACCCACACACATTTTATATTTACAACTCATATCTATTGTTCGTTATTAGTTCTATGGTTTCTTATTTGTCACCCGTCAGCTCCTGCGCAGCAGGATAATCATATTGAGGGCGAGGTCGAAGAATACGATTTTCGGACTCACGTTCTGTCCTATCTCGCGCTGTGCCTGCTGCAGGGTCTCAGCGATGTCGATGATGTTGGCCTCGTTGACAAACCGTGCGAAGTTCTTGGCAAACTCCTCCTCTTCGGCGGTCATATAGCAGAGCGAAGGCTCACGAAAGTTGTAGACAAAGTTCTCGCGGGCCATCCTACTGAAGTAGCCCAGCATGCGTTTCTGCCGCTCCCGACCCAGTCCGGCCACCGTCTCGCTCCACTTCTTCAGTTCTTTCACGTTGCGCATATAGGCCAGCCGCATGAGCATCTTAAACATGTCGAGCATCTGCAGGTTCTCGCTGTCGGCCTCAAGCACCTCCAGGGCGCGCAGCCAGTCGCCGTTGGCAAAATGGGCGATACGCCGGGCCGTGTCTGAATCCAGCCCACGGCGCTCCACCAGCGCCTGCTCGATATCGGCATCGTCGATGCGCCTGATATCGATACGCTGCACGCGGCTACGGATGGTCTCCAGCAACTTGTCGGGCTCTTCGCTCACAAGCAGGAAGACCGTGAGCTGTGGAGGCTCCTCCAACAGTTTCAGCAACTTGTTGGCACAGGTCACATTCATACGCTCCGGCAGCCAGATCACCACAACCTTGTAGCCGCCTTGGCTCGACATGAGGCTCAGCTTACGACTGAGCGCATCGCTCTCGGCCTCGAAGATGACGGCTTGCTGGTTGGCCACATTCATACACGACAGCCACTGGTCCAACGTGAAGTAAGGGCTCTGCAGCAAGAGCGACCGCCACTCGCGCAGGTAGTCATCGCTCGTCACCTTGGTATCGCTGCCGGCATCGGCAGGACGCACCACGGGATAAGTGAAGTGCAGGTCGGGATGCTCCCACTTGCGCAGCATGGCACTGTCGCCCAGCAGGCGCGAAGCCAGAGCCAGCGCGAGCGCCATCTTGCCGCTTCCCGTGGGTCCACAAAACATCAGCGCATGCGGCAGCCGCTGCTCGTCGGCCATCTGCTGCAGCCGCTGTGCCACAGCCTGCTGTCCTATCACCTCATCGAATGTCATAGCACCCTCCCTGCCACCTCGGCCACGCTCTCCACGGCCGAGACGGTATAAAAGTGGATATTCTTCACGCCGTGCGCGTACAGGTCCTGACACTGGTGGGTGGCCCACTCCACGCCGAGCGCCTTGGCGTCGACATCGGTATGGCACTTCACCACCTCCGAAGCCAGCTCTTGCGGCAAGTCGCAGTGGAAAGTCTTGGGGACAACCGTCAGCTGCGACAGTTTGGCAAAGGGCTTGATGCCGGGGATGATGGGGATGGTGATACCCATCTCCCGCGCCTTCTCCACAAAGGCGTAATACTTGCGGTTATCATAGAAGAGCTGGGTGACCGCATACTGCGCTCCCATCTCCTGTTTCTGTTTCAGATACATCATGTCCATCTCCAGGTTAGGCGCCTCCTCATGCTTCTCCGGATAGCAGGCCACACCATAGCCAAAGGGGTCGCCCGGATGGCGGATGGGCGTGCCGTCGGCAAAGAATCCCTCATTAAACCTGTTCACCTGCTCGATGAGCTGGGTGGTGTGGGCATAGCCTCCGGGGATGGGCGTAAACACCCGGTCGTCCTTGGCCTTGTCGCCACGCAGCAGGAGCAGGTTGGAAATGCCGAGAAACTGCAGGTCCAAGAGTTCGTACTCGATACGCTCCACGGTGGCACCACTACAGATGACATGGGGAATGACGGGGATGCCGTAGCGCTGCTGGATGGCGGCGGCGATGGCCACCGTGCCCGGACGACGACGAACCCGCAGCCGCTCAAACTGTCCGTTGTCCAGTTCGCGGTACACATACTCGCTGTGGTGCGTCGTGATGTTGATAAAAAGCGGGTTGTACTCCCGCAGCTTATCGATGGTGGCAAACAGGTTGCCGGTGCCGTTACCCTTCAAGGGCGGCAACACCTCAAACGAGAAGTTTTTGCCCTTCTCTTGGCTATTGATCAGGTCTACGACTCTCATATCTTATCATATATGTGTGCAAAGTTACGAAAAAAAAATCGCATAGACTTGGCCGACACCGATATTTTATGCGTCGTGAAAGGATATTTGCCGATACAGACGGGGTGGCCTGACGAATCAGCCGACCAGGACAAACTTGTCCACCACATGAGCCACGCCGTCTTCCTCGTTGCTATAGGTCACATAGTCGGCGGCGTCTTGCACCTCGGTAGAGGCGTTGGCCATCGCCACCCCCAGTCCGGCAAAGGCGATCATGCCCTTGTCGTTGTAACCGTCGCCGATGGCGATTACCTCCTCGCGCCGGATGCCTATCTGCTGGATGAGCCAGTTGAGCGACTGCGACTTCTCGATGCCCATCGGCACACACTCCAAGAAGAAACCGGCCGAGCGATAGACCGACAAGCGGCCCTCCAACTGCTGTGCCAACCGGAGCTCAAGCCGGTGCAAGGGTTGCGGGTCGCCTACGATCAGACACTTGTTGATGGGATGCTGCACCTGACGGGGGAAATCATCGTATTCCTCCACGGGCATCTTGTTGATAAACGCCTCGTGCAGTACATACTTATTCTTCTTCCGCGTGGCGGCAATCCCCTCTCCCTGATAGGTGAGTATCTCCATCCCGGCTGCCTTGGCCTCATCGTGCAACAGCGGCACCAGTTCTGGAGCCAACTCTTGGTTAAACACCACCTCACCCGTGCGGCAGGACACTATCTTGCCGCCGTTATAAGCCAAGATATAGCCATCGTTTTCAGCCAGTTTCAGTTGTTCGGCCAGCGGCACGATGCCATACGTAGGCCTCCCGGAGGCCAGCACTATCCTCACTCCCCGTCGCTGTGCCTCCATCAGTGCAGCTTGTGTACGGGGCATTATCTCCTTTTTCGCATTGGTCAACGTGCCGTCAAGATCCAGCACTATCATCCTGTATTTCATATCTCTTGTCGATTGGTTCACATTCTATCACATTTCTCATTACAACTATGCATCACTCATATTGCTGAGGTGAAGCCTATTTTTTACAAAGTTAGTTTTTTGTTCTCAGAAAAGCAAGAAACATATTATTTTTCTGCATGATTAAGTTGGCATCCACTTCATGATAGTGCCCTCACCCTACCCCTCTCCCACGGGGGCGAGGGCACTTTTGCTGCACCCCCTCGCCCATCGGGTAAGTGTTAGGACAAGAGAAAAAAAGAGAGAAACAGAACGAGAAGTTATGAAGCGTTGACATCCAATGGTTTATACAAACCAGTTGATTTTTACGACACCATAAAACGGCCGAAAAATGATATTTTTGGCATCATAAAACGGCTAAAAAGTGATATTTTTGGCACCGAAGAGGCCTACAAGAGCCTGATGGAGACACAAAGAAATGTTGATAGAAACACCAAATTACATTGTATCTTTTCCGCTGAATTCAATCATAATCCCAAACATATATATGAAGAATTGGCATAAGAACAGCCTTTCATCGATTGTTATATTATTATTCACACTATCGGGTTATTTCACACTCCCAAGGCTGAAATTGGAACAACGGCAACTCCGTCTTCTCGCGTAAAGGCATATTTTCCCACACCTGTCAAGACCATCATGAACGAAGGGGGATTCATCTTTTCCGTATCAATCTTTGCAGCCAAGGCCTTTAAGGTCTTGGCCCCACTTTCAACAAGACTGTCACCACCGAGTTTCACTTCCACAAGACCGTACTTGCCATTCCTCAAATGGACAATGGCATCACATTCCAAGCCGTTCTTGTCACGATAGTGATACACCTTACCACCCCACGCATCGGCATATACACGAAGATCCCTCACCGCCATCGTCTCAAATACAAGCCCCATGGTGTTAAGGTCCTTTATCAGGTCATCAGGACCAATGCCTAAGGCTGAGGTTGCAATAGAGGGGTCAATGAAATAGCGGGTGTCGGAAGTGCGGATGGCTGTTTTCGACCTAAGATTAGGCGACCACGCCTCCATATCCTCGATTACGAAAATCTTTTTCAGAGCATTTACATAGTCGTAAAGCGTGTCCGCGCTAAAGCTGTTGCTCCCACCTGCAAGGATGTCATCGGCAATCTTGGTCAACGACACCTGTGCGCCCTGATAGCGTGAGTAAGAACGCAATAACTTATGGGCGAAACCTGCATTGCGTGACACATTGTCAACTCTGGAGATATCGCTATTTACCACTGCATCCACATAGTTGTCAGCTTGCAGCAATGAGGCTCTGTCAGACAATTGTAATGAGCCAGGCCAACCTCCGCGGCATAACAGAAACGCCAACCTGACAATGTCGATGTCATCAGCAATGCCCAATGCTTTTCCAGTTTTGAAGAGTTCACCAAGCGAGACGCAACCATTGGAATCCTCCGATTCTTGCAGGCTCATAGGCCGCATGGTTAACCACGCAAACCTACCTGTGCCCGAGTGTGTTATTGAAGACATGTCGGCAGGCACGGCAGAACCGGTGAAAATGAACTGTCCCGGCGCCCCACGTTGACTAACCACAAACCGGGCTGCGTCCCAAAGAGTTGGGGCGAGCTGCCATTCATCAATCAGTCTTGGAGCTTTACCTTCGAGTATCATTTCGGGATTCGTTTCAGCAAGCATCATGTTCGCTTTCAACATGGCGGGATTATCCATAAACATACTGCTTGCAGCCGCCTGTTGAGCCGTAGTTGTCTTCCCGCACCATTTCGGCCCTTGTATCAATACAACTCCAGCCGCTTCAAGCTGTTCGGACAACAGTTTGTCTGCTATTCTTTTCTTGTATTTCTTGCCCATTAAACCTTTGCATTTTGATGCTGCAAAGATAATAATAAATCTTCTAATATACAAGGATTTATGATATTATATTCTGTCAGTTGGCTATTTTTCATTCCGTCAGTTGGCCGATTTTCATTCCTACAGTTGGCTATTTTTCATTCCGTCAGTTGGCCGATTCCTTCATAGAAAGACGGCCTCATACAATCAGGGAACGCTGAAGGACAAACATTCTACAAATCATATTCTACGACCACTTAGAAAACTAAAACAACGAA
>SFKY01000044.1 GCA_004554665.1 Bacteroidales bacterium | reverse complement strand
TTTCCTGCTTTGTAAAGGGATTCAGTAAAGACATAAAATGAGAGTGAAGTAATTTAGTAAAACAACAAGAAAAGTGTAAAGTAAAATCAGTCAAAGTCATATCGCCGAGCTAAATGCGGCATTTGGTCCACCTAAACGCCATCTTTAGCGCGCTAATTATGGCATTTACGTTTGGTGGATGTAGTTCGCTGACGCGCGGCCGCACCAAGGTGTGCCCCTACAAACGGCTGTAGTTTTACCCTTTTTCCTGTTTTACCCTTTTAAAAATCCTTTTTTCCTTTAATAATCGTTGAACCAACCGGGGGACTGCGTATTGCTCCAGTTCATGCTCGTCTATCCATCGGTAGTCGTTGGGCAAAGTTTCGATATCCAATAGTCGGGCAGGCTGCGGCATCGATTCCTGCGTGCGAGGGAAACTCATCTCCACCATGTGGGCAAAGATGGTCTGGTGGGTGAGTACATGCTTCAGTGTCGCAACACCCGGTGTGGGATGGTCGGTCTCGAGGAGCACAGGCTCCCACAATCCCTGCCAGATGTCGCCGGCTCCTCGCTGTCGGATGGCTGTCTTGTGGCCACACCTTATATAATAATAGGTGAAGTAGCGGGTACGCTGCTTCACTTTTTTCAGTTTTACGGGCAGACTGTCGATGGAGCCTTCGCGCAGGGCAAAACACGATTCTTGCAAAGGGCAGTCTGTGCATCGAGGCGAGGTGGGTGTGCACTGTATGGCACCAAAGTCCATCATGGCCTGGTTCCATGTGCCGGCTTCGTGGGGAGGGCAGAGCTCATTGGCCAAGGCTTGGAACTCATGCTTGCCGGCCGTGGTGTCGATGGGGGTGGCTATGCCGAAGTGGCGGGAGAGCACGCGGTAGACATTGCCGTCTACAGCTGCATGGGGCAGTCCAAACGCCATCGAGGCTATGGCCGCTGCTGTGTAGTCGCCTACGCCTGGCAGGCGGCGGATGGCGTCGTAGGTGTCGGGGAATGAGCCTCGGGCAGCGATGATCTGGGCAGCCTCGTGCAGATGTCGGGCACGGGAATAATAGCCCAAGCCCTGCCAAAGCCGTAAGACCTCGTCTTGCGTGGCAGCCGCCAACTGCTCTACGGTGGGCCATGTGGCCATGAAGCGCAGGTAATAGTCGGTACCCTGTGCGATGCGCGTCTGCTGCAGGATGATCTCCGAAAGCCATACGGCATAGGGGTCGCTGCTGCCGCGCCAAGGCAACTGTCGGCCGTTTTGCGCGTACCATGCCAGGATGGTAGAAGAGAAGGGATGAGTCATATTATGGGTTTTAGCCTACCTTTGCAAAGGTAGTGCAAACCGAGTGCAATGGAGCATAAAAAACCGTTATTTTTTGCGAAATCCATCTTTTTTCCTTGTTTATCCCCCATTTTCTCCTTACTTTTGTCATGTTTAAACAACCATGATGTGACATGAATATGCTGTATGACAAACTCTGCCAATGGGCTTTGGTGCCCATTGTGGGGTGCGCGATGGTGGCCTGCAAGCCGTCTGCGCGTGATACACGTCCTGAGGGTGGCGCGCCATCCGGTTTGCGGCAAGAACTGGTGAAGCCAGTAACCCAGCAGGAACGTGAAAGCCATTGTATATCGATGGCAAGGGCTATGCAACTGGCCCAGCTGGTGAAGGTGGAGGATGGCTGCATAACGGGAATTGGCGATTCGGCCACTGTGGACAGCGTGATGTACAGGATGGGGTATGCCAAGAGTCCACACCGCTATATCAATCTGAATGGAGGAGTGATACTCTATGTGTATGGATGTGATGTGGATGAGGAGGGAAGCATGGTCAATGCGAGGAGTGCGCAGGCCAATGTGGTGCGTATCTCATCGCTCGGGCAGCCGGAGGGTTCTACGCTGGTGGCGGTGTCGGTGGCCAGCCGGAAGGTTTTTGACGGATTGCTCGACGAATTGGCCGACCTTGGTTTTGCTGGTGCCGAGCCCGAGTTTACTGATGGCACGTTCCATGTGTTGGCGGATAAGTTTATCAGCGGAGACGGGTATATTATCCAACTTAGTTTAAAGGCCCTTTAAAGGTAAAAAAGTAAAACGGTAAAACGGTAAAAAGGTGTTAGCGCAATCAATGGGAAGCGTTTTACCTTTTTACCTTTTTACCGTTTTATCTTCAATAAGCCTCTTTACCGTTTTACCTTAAAAGGCCTTTAAATTTATTCTTTTTTCAGGGTATCCAGTTTCGGAGTCTCCACGCCGCTTACGGTAGCCTTGCGGTCGTCGTTGAGTTGCTCGAAGATGGTGATACGGTTGGTTCCCTTCTTCAGGAAACAGCCGGGGAGGTAAAGGGTCTGCTGGGGGCCTACTTTCCAGTAGCGTCCCAGATTGAATCCGTTGACAAACACGATACCCTTGCCCCATGTCTCCATATCGAGGAATGTGTCGCCCACGTTGTTTACCTCGAAAGTGCCTTGGTAGACGACAGGCTGTCCCTTGGTGTAGCTGGTGGCATTACCTATCATCGGCTCTTTGTCCATTGGGAACTGGAAGTGCTGCCAACCGCCCTCAATGGGATTGCCATCGATGGTGATGGGCTTGAGGATTCCTTTGTTGTTCTCGGTGATGCGTGCGCCATAGTTGATACGGCCACAGTTCTCAACAAGAATCTCGAGTGTGGAGTTGAAAGGTATCTCTACCATGACACTGTCCTTGCCCGTAAGTCTGTTGAGCTCGCCTACCTTCTGGCCTGCTACGTAAACCACACCAAAGTCTGCAATGCCCTCTGCACGGAGTACACCGCTGATAGGCTGGTTGAACTGGCGGCGATAGAGCACATAGCCCTGACCTTGGTTCAGATCCTCGAATGTAAGCAGTTCATCGTTTACCACAGGCTGCATCTTGTCGAGATAGTTGAAGAAGTTGTACGTGTGGTTGAGTTTGATGTTGGGAACAGAGATAACGGGGATGCGTGCCGGAATCTCAGGTACAGGGTACTTGACATACTTTTTCAGTATCTCACGGATAGCCATAAATTTGGGAGTAGCCCATCCTGCCTCGCTGATGGGAGCATCGTAGTCGTAGCTGGTGATATCGGGCTGGATATTCTTTTTGTTGCTGTAGTTGGCACCGGCAGTGAATCCGAAATTGGTACCTCCGTGTACCATATAGAAATTGAAGTGTACGCCAGCGTCCAGATATTTCTGCATCTGCTTGGTCACGGTCTCGGCAGAGACTTTCTGGAACGGCTCATTCCAGTGGTCCAGCCATCCGGGATAGAACTCGGCCACCATGTAGGGGCCTACGCCGCCGTGGTATTGGTTCACCACTTCCTTGATCTTGTTGATGTTGTTCTCGCCGTTGCAAGTGGGGAGCGCGCCCTCGATAGAACCCTCCTTGATGAGCCAGCTTCCGTCAGAGGTAAACATCGGGATGTCGAAGCCGGCCTCTATCAGCTGTGTACGAATCTTGGCTGCGTACTCCTTGTGGGTGGCAAATGGGATGTCTTTGCGCTGGGATACGTACGAGCCAAACTCGTTCTCGGCCTGTACCATCACGATGGGGCCGCCCTTGGTCACCTGAAGGTCGCGTACTTGTGATGCCAACTGGTTGATATAGACGCGGCATGAGTCGAGGAACGGCTGGTTGAGCGTGCGCACTTCCATGCCGGGAGCCTTCATCAGCCACCAGGGGTACCCACCGTAGTCCCATTCTGCACATACATAGGGGCCGGGACGGAGGATAACCAGCATGTTCTCTTCGCCAGCGATTTTCAGAAACTCGCGCAGGTTGCGGTTGCCTGTCTTCCAATCCCATACTCCAGGGGCCACCTCATGGTGATTCCAGAATACATAGGATGTTACTGCATTGAGTCCAAGTGCCTTCATCATCTGAATGCGGTGCCGCCAATAGGGAGCGGGGATACGCGCATAGTGCAGCTCGCCCGAATGAATCTGAATGGGCTTGCCGTCATAGACAAAGTTACCACCCTCAATCTTGAAAGTGTGCTTCACCTTGGCTGCCTGGGCAGCGGGGCACGATGCCAACAAGGCGAACAGCGCGCATGCCAGCATAAGATGTCTTCTCTTGATACAATGTAACAGCATAATAATAGATAATGTTTTATTATTGCAAATTTACAATTATTTTCCATATATCCTATTTCGGGCTTCCTAATTTATGTTAAGTCAAGACCCTAAAAGACCATTCTGTGACATATCGACAGCAAGGTGTGTCATATTGGCAAACAATGCTCTATGGGAACACTCTTTGCTCAGAGATAGATGATAGCATACGCTTGGTAAGGGCGATGCTAAAACATAGATTGATAATACATAAGAAAGGAGCAACAAATATGACACTCGACAACTTTACAATCAAGGCGCAGGAGGCCGTGCAGGAAGCGGTTAACGTGGCCCGGCGTGCGCAGCATCAGGGTATCGAGCCCATCCATCTCTTGTTGGGCATCATGGCCAAAGGCAAGGATGTTACCCAGTTTGTATTCCAGAAGATGGGCGTGAGCCTGCAGCAGATTACCACACTTGCCCAGAGCGAGCTGGAGCATCTGCCGAGGGTGCAGGGAGGCGAGCCCTATCTCGCCAATGCTACCAACGAGGTGTTGGCAAAGGCTTCGGACGAGGCACAGGCAATGGGCGACACCTACGTGGCTATCGAACCGATGCTCATCGCATTGATGCAGGTGTCGTCTACAGCCTCACGCATTCTTCGCGATGCCGGAGCTACTGTCGATGCTATGCGCAAGGCGGTGCAGGAGTTGCGTCAAGGACAGAAGGTGGATGCTGCCACCTCGGATGAGAACTATCAGGCGCTTTCCAAGTATGCCCAGAATCTGGTGGAGAAAGCACGGCAGGGCAAGCTGGATCCCGTGATTGGCCGCGATGAGGAGATTCGCCGTGTGCTTCAGATTCTCTCGCGCCGTACCAAGAACAATCCTATCCTTATAGGTGAGCCCGGTACAGGAAAGACGGCCATCGTGGAGGGACTGGCGGAGCGTATCGTGCGTGGTGATGTGCCCGAAAACCTCAAAAACAAGCGGCTCTATTCACTTGATATGGGTGCACTGGTAGCCGGCGCCAAGTACAAGGGCGAGTTTGAGGAGCGGCTCAAAAGCGTAATTAAGGAGGTAATGCGCGCCGAGGGCGACATCATCCTCTTCATCGACGAAATCCACACGCTGGTGGGTGCCGGAGGCGGCGAGGGCGCGATGGATGCTGCCAACATCCTCAAGCCTGCCTTGGCGCGTGGCGAACTTCGTGCCATCGGTGCCACAACCCTTGGTGAGTACCAGAAATACTTCGAGAAAGACAAGGCGCTCGAACGGCGGTTCCAGACCGTGCTGGTAGAGGAGCCTGACGAGGTGGATGCCATCAGCATCTTGCGTGGTCTCAAGGAGCGTTACGAAAACCACCACCGGGTGCGTATTCAGGACGATGCCTGTATCGCTGCCGTGCGCCTTTCGGAGCGATATATCTCAGACCGTTTCCTGCCCGACAAGGCCATAGACCTCATGGATGAGGCGGCAGCCAAGCTCCGCATGGAGCGCGACTCGGTGCCGGAGGAACTCGACGAACTGGACAGAAAGCTGAAACAGTTGGAGATTGAGCGAGAGGCTATCCGCAGTGAGAACTTGCGCAACAATACCAGTGAGGGCAGCGACAAACTGGCCCATCTGGACAAGGAGATAGACGAGCTCAAAGAGGAGGAGAGACAGTTCCGGGCTAAATGGGAGGCTGAAAAAGCGCTTGTGTCGCAGATTCAGCAGGACAAGGAGGAAATGGAGCGCTTGCGCTTCGAGGCCGACAAGGCCGAGCGCGAAGGCGACTATGGCCGTGTGGCCGAAATCAGGTATGGCCGTCTGAAGAGCCTGCAGGCCGATATCGACCGCATACAGGCACAGCTCCACGATGCACAAGGTGCTTCGGCAATGGTAAGAGAGGAGGTTACCGCCGACGATATCGCCGAGGTGGTGAGCAGGTGGACGGGGATTCCCGTATCCAAGATGTTGCAGAGCGAGCGCGACAAGTTGCTGCACCTGGAAGAGGAGTTGCACCGCAGGGTGATTGGCCAAGACGAGGCAATCTCAGCCGTGGCCGATGCCGTGAGGCGGTCGCGTGCCGGCCTGCAAGACCCCAAACGGCCTATCGCGTCGTTTATCTTCCTCGGAACCACAGGTGTGGGTAAGACCGAACTGGCCAAGGCGCTGGCCGACTATCTCTTCAACGATGAGAATATGATGACCCGTATCGATATGAGCGAGTATCAGGAGAAGTTCAGCGTCACCCGACTCATCGGTGCACCTCCGGGGTATGTGGGCTATGACGAGGGTGGACAGCTCACCGAGGCTGTCAGGCGCAAGCCCTACTCGGTGGTGCTCTTCGATGAGATAGAGAAGGCGCATCCCGATGTGTTCAATACGCTGTTGCAGGTGCTTGACGACGGCAGGCTTACCGACAGCAAGGGTAGGGTGGTCAATTTCAAGAACACGCTGATCATCATGACCTCCAATGCCACCCGTGAGCAACTGTCGCGCATCATGCGCCCTGAGTTTCTCAACCGTATCGACGGCATCATCACCTTCCATCCGCTGGAGCGGGCGCAGATTGCCCAGATTGTCACCTTGCAGTTGGAGCGCGTGGCCAAGATGGTGGAGCCGCAGGGATTCACGTTGCGCTGGACCGATGCAGCGGTAGACCTGCTCACCACAGCGGGCTACGACCCGGCATTCGGTGCGCGTCCGGTAAAACGTGCCATACAGGAGCATGTGCTCAACGAGTTGAGCCGCAAGTTGCTTGCCGGCACGGTAAAGCGCGAGCAGCCCATCGAGATCGATGCCGATGGTGACACGCTCACCTTCCGCAATTAACAAAATATTAAAGGCGATGACAGAACCAACTGCCATCGCCTTTTTTTTAATCCTTTGCCCTTATTTTATCACCTTTTTCCCGTTGACGATGTAGATGCCCTTCGGCAGCTTTCCGAGGTTAGTGCCGATGCATTGGCCCTGCAGGCTGTACACCTTGCCGTCATGGCGCCGAGTGGGGGCGTGCACACTGTTGTCGATGGCGGTGCTGCCTCCGTTGTCGACATAGATACGCACCTCGTCGAGGAAGAATCGCTGGTCAGGCGAGAAGATGAGGCGGCAATCACCGCTGCCCGTGATGTCCACGGTATAGTCTGTCCACTTCTCCTTCGCCATTGTGTACGACCCTATGCGTGTGCTGCCGAGGTACACTTCAAGATTGGTGCCGTCGGAGCCCCACGGAGCGGCGCGGAAAGTGAGGGTGGCCTTGCCGTTGAGCTGGAAGGTAGGACTGGTCACCTCGCCCCTTACACTCGAGGTGCCGAAGCGGGCACACCGGTCGCCTCCGTACATCTTGCTGCCGTTCCATCCCGTCACATCGGGCTGCAACGACTTGGTGGCAATGCTTCCGCTCCATTGGCTGTCGTTGCCGCCTGTGCCGTTGCACTGGTCGAAAGACTCATGGAACACATCGCCCACGGGAGTGGGAGCCGGCTGAGACGAGGCTATATAGCGAAAACTGATGGTGCCATCTTCATGTTGGGTGATGTCTGTGATGCCCCTGCCCAGATAGAGCGACCCGTCGGTATGGGCGTTGTACACTTTGGCAGCCGGCGTGCTACTGGCTGTCAGCGCATTGTTGCCATTGTAGGGGTAGGGGTCACCTGCCTCGGTGGTTTTGTTGTAGTATAGATTGCCCGAGTCCCAGTATTGGCTGTCATCATCGTTGTCTGCATGGACAATGGTCAGCCGCTGGTGGTCATTGGTAAAGTTGGTGGTGTAGCCCATACTCGTGGTGTAAGTGCCGGGCGTGTTGACCACATTGTTGTCCCAACAGTCCTTGTTGTAGTCCACGTGGGTGACGATCATACCCGCTGCCGGGAGCGACGCATCCCATGCCGTGCGTTGTCGGTTTTCTATCAGGTAGTATTCGTCCCGATGGTCACTATTATATATAATGTAGGCGCCACCACCCTCGCTGAGGGGTTTGAGTGCATCCACCTCCGTGTCTTCGTCGGCCAATTCGGTCGGTGAGAGCCATCCTGCCATCATCTTCTCATACGCATTGTAGCCTGCTGGACAGAATCCGTCGTCATTATAGTTGCCCGAGCACATCAGGTCCCAACTGCCCATGCCGTAGCGTCCCTCGTAGTCCAGATCATAAGTGTCGGGATAACCCAGGCAGTGCGAAAACTCATGACATACGGTGCCAATACCGTCGATGGTGGTTCCCGACAGTTCAAATTCTTCCGTCGTCCAGTTGTAGCTCCATATCGGGGCAAGTTCTGCACCGCAGGCGTAGGTGTCTATATACACGCCATCGAGTGTCAGATCCTTGTTGGCATAGCGCAGATTGTACTTGTGGGGCCAGATGGTGGTCTCCTCGCCTCCGTTGGCCTCGCCCAGACCGGCATAGATGACGAAGACCTGCTCTACCTCACCGTCTCCGTCCCAGTCGTAGGCAGAGAAGTCTACCTCGTCATCCACTGCTTGGCAAGCCTCGGCCACCATTATTTCCGGACGCAAGTCGTAGCCGTAGCGGTCGTTGGCGCCATAGTAAGACACTGAGTTGGAGAGGGTGACAGGACCGGCCACATCGAAGTCGAGGACAAACTGGCCATCGCTCTGTGCCTTGAAATAGTCGCGCAGACTACCCTTGAAGCGGCCTTCGCTGAACCCTTCTTCGTTGGCGATACGGCGATAGCGTGCGAGGTCGTCGCCGTCGGCAAACTTCTGGTCCTGAAACTCGGCCAGGATGATGAGCGCGCGCTTGTTGCCTGTCATAGCCTGTGTGGCGGTTGCCTTGTCGGCCACGAGCGCCTGACGGGCGGCTGTGCCTGCCAGAGTCCTCCTCCTCATTCCCTGTTGTCGCAGCGTTGTGGGTTCGGTTTTACGGTAACCATCTGCCGTCTCATCGTATAGGTAGGCGTTGCCGTCGGCCGAACGGTAATAGTGTGCGTACTCATCGCCCACCAGTTGGGCGCGTACCTGTGTGCCGTCCACGAGGGTAAGCATGCGCCAGATGCCCCTCCGTGCCGGGACGGCCATGAGCGAGAGGGTAAAGGTGAGGGCAAATGCCAGCAACAGATTCTTTTTCAAACAGTCCATATGATGAAAGTTTTTGGCCTTTGAGGCGTTCGTGTGTGTGAAATATTTTTTGCAAAGATAGTGTATTCTTGTAGGATGCGCAAGTTTTGGCTTGCCAAATTATTATTCGTGCACAATTGTTGTTATTGATATGGAATACGCGAAACCTAAATGCGGCATTTGGCAGTCGTAAATGCCATGATTAGCGTCGTAAAGGTGGCGTTTAGCTCAGGCATGTGTGCCGGAGTTGGGAAAATTCAGCCCGATTTCTTTGCGGAGTGTGCCTTTTTGCTTATCTTTGTAACCATATATATTAATTAAATTTAATAATGTTTCCCCGTATCAGTGACCTAACACCGTTTGTGTGAGGATGCATGGGCGGGAACAATCAAACGACTAAATGTATGGAAGAAAAAGAGAAAGACGCGGTACAGCTGCCCGACAACGCTTTTAGAGAGCTGCATGAGGGCGAGGAGTACCAGCCTGTAATGAGTCCGGGCCGACAGTACCCGGAGGTGAATGTTTGGAGTGTGACATGGGGCTTGCTCATGGTGGTGTTGTTTTCTGCCGCCGCTGCCTACCTTGGCCTCAAGGTAGGACAGGTGTTCGAGGCCGCCATCCCTATCGCCATTATAGCCATCGGTGTGTCGTCTGCCACCAAGCGCAAGAATGCCTTGGGCGAGAACGTCATCATCCAGAGCATCGGCGCGTGCTCGGGAGCGGTGGTGGCTGGTGCCATCTTTGTGTTGCCTGCCATTTATATGCTCGATTTGCAGGCCGACTTCCTCAAAGTGTTTATCGCTTCGTCGCTCGGAGGCATTCTCGGTATCCTGTTCCTGATACCTTTCCGCAAATATTTTGTCAAGGACATGCACGGCAAGTACCCCTTCCCCGAGGCCACGGCTACCACGCAGGTGCTGGTGTCGGGTGCCAAGGGCGGCAGTCAGGCCAAGCCGTTGCTCATTGCTGGTGCGGTGGGTGGTCTTTACGACTTTATCGTGGCTACCTTCGGCCTTTGGAATGAGAATTTTACCTCGCGTGTGATGGGGTGGGGTCAGCAGTTGGCAGACCATGCCAAACTGGTGTTCAAAATCAATACCGGTGCCGCTGTGCTTGGTCTTGGCTATATCATCGGCCTACGCTATGCTGCCATCATTACCTTCGGCTCCTTGGCAGTGTGGTGGGTCATTGTGCCGGGTATGGCCTTGCTCTTCCCCGATACGGTGCTCAACCAGTGGGACCCTACCATCACCACCGCCGTGGGTGCTATGAGTCCTGAGCAGATCTTCACCTCCTACGCCCGGTCCATCGGAATCGGTGGCATCGCTATGGCGGGAGTCATTGGTATCATCAAGAGTTGGGGCATCATTAGAGGTGCTGTGGGCCTGGCTGCCCGCGAGATGAAAGGCAAGGGTGCCGCACAAGACGAGGTGATGCGTACACAGCGCGATATCTCGTTCAAGATTATCGCCATCGGTTCGGTGCTCACCATATTACTCACCTTCGTGTTCTTCTATGCCGGTGTGATGGACTTCAACCTGCTCCACGCTGTGGTGGCCATCCTCTTGGTGGCGGTCATAGCTTTCCTCTTTACCACTGTGGCAGCCAATGCCATCGCTATCGTGGGTAGCAATCCGGTATCGGGCATGACGCTGATGACCCTTATCCTCGCCTCGGTGGTGATGGTGGCTGTGGGTCTGAAGGGCAATGCCGGTATGCTGGCCGCCCTGCTCATGGGTGCTGTGGTATGTACGGCGCTGTCGATGTCGGGTAGTTTTGTCACCGACCTCAAGATTGGTTACTGGTTGGGAACCACTCCGAAGAAGCAGGAGACATGGAAGTTTCTCGGTACCATCGTGTCGGCTGCTACTGTGGCCGGTGTGATGATATTGCTCAACAAGACTTACGGATTCCAAAGCGACAAGCTCGCTGCCCCGCAGGCACATGCGATGGCGGCTGTTATCGCTCCGCTGATGAACGGGCAGGGTGCCCCCTGGCTGCTCTATGGCATCGGTGCTGTGATAGCTTTGGTGCTCGACCGCTGCAAGATTTCGGCCCTGGCCTTTGCACTGGGTATGTTTATCCCCATCCAGCTCAACATTCCGTTGGTAGTGGGAGGAGCAGTAAACTGGTTTGTCACCACTCGCAGCAAGGATCAGGCAGCCAACAATGCCCGTGGAGAGAAGGGTACGCTCATTGCCAGCGGTTTCATTGCCGGTGGAGCACTGATGGGTGTGGTGAGCGCGCTGCTCAAATTTGGTGGAATCGAGTTCAATTACGATGCTTGGTGGGCCAACAACCTGAGCGAGTTGCTCTCGTTGGCAGCTTACCTCTTGCTCATCATCTACTTTATCAGGGCTACCCGGGTACGCCAATAGTCGTTAGCCCTGCTCGGACGGGGTATCGAAATATTTGAGAATCGGCCTCATAAACGGTGACAGTTCCCGTTTGTGGGGCTGATTGTTTGTATCTATGCGGGTCATGTTCCACGATACGTACAGCCGGCGT
Source organism: Bacteroidales bacterium (assembly GCA_004554665.1). GTDB lineage: Bacteria > Bacteroidota > Bacteroidia > Bacteroidales > Bacteroidaceae > Prevotella. The sequence continues at coordinate 8,280 of SFKY01000044.1, read as the reverse complement.
TTCGCCCTTGAGAGCGCCACGTACAGTTTGCGCTTGTCCTCGTCTACATAGGCGGTGGAGAGGCGATGGTAATAGTTGGGATAGCGGCCGTCGACCACGTCGAAGACTATCACGTTGTCAAACTCGAGTCCTTTCGCCTTGTGTACGGTGGAGACAAAGATGCGCTCATCGATGACCGACGAGCCACAGAGGTCAGCCTCTTTGAGCGTGTTGATGTCGAGCAGATGCCTTTGCAGTTGGGTGATGAGGTAGGGTGTCGCCTGGGCATCGACAACGTCGTGTGCCAGGTAGCGGAACACGTATTCCACCTTGTTGTTGGGCGTGATGCGCCGTGCCTCGGCCAGCTCCAGGTACAGCGAGCGCAGTTCGCTGACGATGGCTGGCTCGCTGTTGTCAGTGGGCAGTTCGTAGAGCCTTTCCTTTGCCTGCCGATGCCTCTCTGCGTAGCGGCTTTGGAGGAGGTTGGCGCGTTGGCGGATACTCTTTTGGCAAAGAAACTCGGCTTGGAGGTCGCTCACGTCCCGGCATTTGTCCAAACAGTGGGCCACCACCTTGCAGGTATCGGCCACATCCACGTCGGCCAAGTGCGCGTTGTCTTCGCTGAGTCCGAAGAGATGCTGTCGGCGGAGGTCGTCCAGCCGGTGGCTGAGCAGTTCGGGATGGAAGAGGCGAAGCAGCGTGAGCGTGTCAAACCGTCGGATGGGGTGCGCGTCCATTGACCGTGAGGGCAGGTAGCGGCGCAGGTTGTGGTCGAGGATATGGTAGTCGAACTCCACATTGTGCCCGACGAGCGGTCTGTCGCCCACGTAGTCCAAGAAGCGGCGCAGGGCATCCTCATGGCTGTACAGATGCTGGCGACGGCGCTCGGCGAGGATGGGGTTGGGCGTATCGCCGAGCATCTCGGGGATGGGGCGTTCGGTCTCTATGTGGATGCAGAAGCCCGGTGCATCGGTTATTGTGTCGCCCCGCATCTTCATGGCGGCTATCTGGATGATATCGTCTTCAAACACGTTGAGACCGGTGGTCTCCGTATCGAACACCACCACCTCCTCTTGCGCCACCGTGTCTGCAAAGTCTTGCGTATAGGTCTTGCCATCGCTGCGGAGCAAGTCTGACGGCAGGATGGCCCGCACGAGCAGTTTGCGGACCAAGGCCCGTGCAGCCGCGTGCGTCTCGTACACTCCCAGTCCCCACAGCAGGCGCGACCATGCCATAAAGTTGGTGCCGTTGGCCAGCACATTCAGATGGGCGAAGAGCAGTTTTACTTCGGCCGAGGCAAAGAGGTCGAGTCCGGAGACCTTGAAGTGTGCGATGTTGTTGCTCGCCAGCGACCTGCTGATAGCGTCGGCATCGCGGTTGGCAGTCACGATGATGGCGGTGGTGTCGGCAGGATGTACCTGTTGCAGTTGGGCGGCAAAGCGAGTCACCATCTCCGTCTCCGATTCCAGCGTAGGGGCAGAGAGGATGTGCAGCCTGATGTCGTCAGAATCGTTGTCCGAGGGCGCAGGGAGCAGTTCGGGTGCCACATGCAGCATCTCCGCCGCATAGTCGTTGAACACCTGCAGCAGCCGTCGGGGCGACCGGTGGTTGATTCGCAGGTGGTGGATGTGTCCGTCGCATCGGTCGCGAAGCATGGAGAGTGTGTCGAGTTTGGCACCCATGAATGAGAAAATGGCCTGCTGGCCGTCTCCGAGGTACATCACGGTGCCAGTGCCTCGGGTCTGCACCGCCTCGCTGTCGGTAATGAGGTCGATGATGGCCAGTTGCATGGCATTGAGGTCCTGGACCTCGTCAACCTGTATCCACGGGTATCGGTGTATGTCGGCATCGGGTGCTGTCAGTGCGTCGTAGGTGAGCAACAGCAAGTCTTCAAAATCCAACAGCTTGTTTTGTCGGCAGTAGGCCGTATAGGCATGGGCAAACCGCATCTTGGTGAGCAACCGCTGGATGGAGGCTTGGATGCCCATGTCGTAGTCTGCCGTGCGTGTGGCGTCCCTGTAGAAGTCCACGTGCTCGTACATGTCGGTCATTTGTTCGGCAGTAAACTCCTTGTGCTGTATTTGGCAGATATATTTCATGGCCGCAATGTCCTCAGAGGTCAGACATTCGGGATGCAACCGCAGGTGCCGGGGATGCCCGTGGGCAATCTGGTGCATGAAATGGGAGAAGTGGATCATCTCCGCATAGCTCTGTCGGCGGTAAAGACTCTCCTTGACCCTGTTTTCGTCTTCCTCCAAATAGCGGGCAAGGATGCTGAGGGCATCGTCATCATCGATAATGGCCGATCCTGAGGCGACGATGTGGTGCTCAAACAGGTAGCGGGAGCAAAAACGGTGGATGTTGCCCACGTAGAGGAGGGCGAGATTGTCGTCGGCGATGTAGCCCGCAATGCGTTCCTGCATGCCGCGGGCAGCCCGGTTGGTGAATGTGAGGCAGAGCATGTCGGTATAGGCAATGCCGGCATCATGTGCCCGCCTCACCCGCTCGGTCAGTATCTGTGTCTTGCCGCATCCCGGCGGTGCCAAGACCAAGTGGTAGCCACCCTCTGCATCGATAACGCGCTGCTGGCTTTCGTCGGGTGTCCATTGCTTCGTTTCCTTTGTCATCGTCGCTTATGTTTTAGCTATCACAAATGTAATAAAAACCAGTTGAATAGCCAAGTCACGGGACGTGGAAATCATCCTGTAGCCAACAAAATCATCAGCTCAATGCCCAATACGGTCTGCTCGTGCCCATATCTGTGAATCCTAAATGCCGCATTTGGAGGTGCTAAATGCCACGTTTGCGACCGCTAAATGCCACGTTTACGGTTGGAAGACGGATTCCGGTGTCACCTTAAATAGATAGTCAGGAAACGAAGAAAACAGTTCTGTAAATACCCGATTCAGGATAAACAAAACGGAGGCGACACAAAACATGTCGCCTCCGCTATGATAATTATGGTCTATATTGCTCTTTACAGCGGCTTGTACTCCACGAAAGCTTCCATAGCCTCATAGCAGGCCAGGCCCAGTGAGTCGTACAGAGCGGCTGTAGCGCGGTTGCGGTCCTCTGCGCGCTGCCAGAACAGGCGCTCGTCGTTGCCGAGGAAGGGTGCACTCTCCATCTGAGACGAGTGCTTGAGGATAGAATTACGCTTAGCACGCAACTCTTCGGGGCTCATCGGTACACACATCTCGATATTCTCGATTTCCCACTCAGCCCAAGCACCGCGATACATCCAGATGCGGCAGTCTTTGAGCCATTCGGCGCCAGCTTCTTTCTCCACATCGATGGCAGCCAGTACAGCGTCGGTACACTTGCGGTGTGTGCCGTGCGGGTCGGCGAGGTCGCCGGCCACGAAGATCTGGTGCGGTTTAACGGTCTGGAGCAACTGACGTACAATCTCCACGTCTTTCTCAGACATCGGGAGCTTCTCAATCTTACCACTCTCATAGAAGGGGAGGTCGAGGAAGTGTACGTGGTCAAGAGGAATCTTGTTGAAGGTGCTTGCCGTACGGGCTTCGCCACGTCTGATAAGTCCCTTGATGGTACGTACCTCGGCAGTATCCATGTCGCCCTCTTTCTTGTTGGCAAGGAATTTCTTGATGTCCTTGTACATCTTCTTGATGGTCTCGTCCTTGCTGTCCAGGAACAGTTGGTTGAAGCCATTGACGAAGTGCATGAAGCGTGTTACCTCCTCGTCGCCTACAGCGATGTTACCGCTGGTCTCGTAAGCTACGTGCAGGTCATGACCTTGCTTCACCAGACGCTGGATAGTGCCGCCCATAGAGATTACGTCGTCGTCCGGGTGTGGAGAGAAGACAATCACACGCTTGGGGAAGGGGTTGGCACGCTCGGGACGATATGTGTCGTCTGCGTTGGGCTTGCCGCCGGGCCATCCGGTGATGGTGTGCTGCAGGTCGTTGAATATCTTGATGTTGGCATCGTAAGCAGATCCGTATAGTGCCAGCAGTTCGGAGAGACCGTTTTCGTTGTAATCCTTATTGGTGAGCTTGAGGATAGGTTTGCCGGTAATCTGGCAGAGCCATACCAGTGCAGCACGGGTGAGCTTGTCGGTCCACTTGCAGCTGGTCACGAGCCACGGGTGGATGATACGGGTGAGCTTGCTGGCAGCCGAAAGGTCGATGACCACGTGGGCATCGTTGTGGGTTTGCAGGAAACTGGCCGGTATGCTGTCAGTGATTTTGCCCTCTACCGTGTCGCGGATGATGTCTGCCTTCTCTTCACCCCATGCAGTGAGGAATATCTTGCGGGCAGTCAGAATGTCGGCTATACCCAATGTGATAGAACAAGGCGGTACGCTCTCCTGCGAACCGAAGCTCATGCTCATCTCCTCGCGGCTGGTGGCGTCGATAAGGATAAGGCGGGCAGCCGAAGTGAGGCTGGAACCGGGCTCGTTGGTAGCGATGTTGCCCAGACGGCCAATGCCCAGCAGCATGATGTCTATGCCGCCGAAGGTCTGGATGCGCTGCTCGTAGAGGCGGCAGTGCTGTTGCACGCTCTCCTGGGCGATGCTTCCGTCAAGCGTATATATATTCTGCTCAGGAATGTCTACATGGCTGAGGAAACGCTCGCGCAACTGGTTGATGGCGCTGTGCTGGTTATCGGCAGCCAATGGGAAATACTCATAGGCATTGAATACCACCACGCTCTTGAAACTTACCTCTTTCTTCTCGAAACGCTGGATCAGCTCGTTGTACACGGGTGTGAGAGACTGACCAGTGCCAAGTCCGAGCACGCAATACTTGCCCAACTGCTCCTTGGCCTTGATTTCTGATACGATTGCGTCTGCTATACGGCAGGCACCTTCCTCAACAGTAGGAAGAATATCGGTGGGGATATGCTCCTCACGGGTGATCTCTGAACGTTCAACGGCCGTCTTCGGATTGTAGAACTCCTCGGGCACTTTGTTGAAAACAATCTGTGAACTTAAATTGAGTCTCATAATACCTATTATATATTATCCTTTTCGATGTCCTTAAAATACTTGTACGTGCCAACCTTGAGCTCTTCGGTAGCGGCTTCGTCGGCTACGATGATGGCGTGCGGGTGCTGCTGCAGAGCGCTGATGGTCCATGCCTGGGTCACAGGACCCTCTACGGCAGCCTGGAGAGCACGGGCCTTGTGGTGTCCGTTGACGAGGATGAGCACCTCGCGGGCAGACATGACGGTACCTACACCCACGGTGAGCGCGTGCTTAGGCACTTTGTTTACATCGTTGTCGAAGAATCGGCTGTTGGCAATGATGGTGTCGGTAGTCAGCGTCTTGATACGGGTACGGGAGGTGAGAGAAGAGAACGGCTCGTTGAAAGCGATGTGGCCATCGGGACCGATGCCTCCGAGGAAGAGGTCTACACCGCCGGCTTCCTCGATCATACGCTCATAGTTGGCGCACTCTGCCTCCAGATCCTCGGCGTTACCGTTCAGGATATGGATGTTCTCAGCCGGGCAGTCGATGTGGTCAAACAGGTTGCGACGCATAAACGAGTGGTAGCTCTCGGGATGGCTCTCGGGAAGACCTACATACTCGTCCATGTTGAACGTGAGTACATGCTTGAAGCTAACTTTTCCGGCTTTGTAAGCTGCTACCAAGCAGCGATACATGCCCTCTGGCGATGAACCGGTGGGAAGTCCCAGCACAAAAGGTTTTTCGGCCGTGGGATTGGCCGCATTGATACGTGCTACCACATGATTGGCCGCCCACTGTGACAGCCTTTCATAATCAGATTCAATAATTAATCTCATTTCTCTTATACTGTTTAAGTTTAGTTTTCTGTACACAAAGTTACGAATTATTGGTCATAAAAAGAAAAGAAAACTGTGTATTTTTCTTAAAAGCACCCAATTATTTTTTTTCGTCGTTACCGATGGGTAATCTGTGGCCGTTTGGGTGTTTCCCATCCGATGGGAACCCACCGGCAACCAAGGGCTGGTCTGTGGTAAATAAAGTACAAAAGGCTGTTAAATATCACCGATATGTCTTAATAATGTTAAATTTGCATCCCGAAAGGAGGACGATACCCTCGGTTTGTACTACCTTTGCCAAATAGAGGCAGCACCTTAGAATGGTAAAAAGGTAAAACTGTAAAAAGGTAAAGCTGCACCACTACGGATGCCAAATGCCACCTTTACGTCGCTAAAGGCCATGTTTAGCCCTCGTAAACGACACCTTATACGTACGCTATGTGCAATCATTAACTATGACAAAAGACAGATGAAGAAACATTAAACATTATAGTATGAATCAACCATCCATCACTTCATCGGCTTCGTATGCCGATTCCAAGGCCCACTATGCCCTGCTCGACGGGCTCCGAGGCGTGGCGGCCTTGCTCGTGGTACTCTATCACGTTTTCGAAGGCTTCTCCTTTGCGGGAGGGAGCCCGGTCATCACATTTATCAACCACGGCTATCTTGCTGTCGACTTCTTCTTCATCCTCTCCGGTTTTGTTATCGGCTATGCCTACGATGACCGCTGGCAGAAGGGATTCACGCTGGGCGACTTCTTCCGTCGCCGAATCATCCGTCTGCATCCTATGGTGGTCATGGGAGCCGTGCTGGGTGCCGCTGCCTTCCTCATCCAGGGTTCTGTGCAGTGGGATGGCACGCCGGTAGCCACCTCGTGGGTGATGGTGGCCCTGCTTTTTGCCATGTTCATGATTCCCGCCGTACCCGGTTGTCCTCGCGAGGTGCGTGGCAACGGCGAGATGTTCCCCCTCAACGGTCCCTGCTGGTCGCTCTTTTTCGAATACATCGGCAATATCCTCTATGCCCTCTTCATCCGTCGTCTCTCCACCCGTGCCCTCACGGTGCTCACCGTCTTGTTGGGTGTTGGTCTCTCTTGGTTTGCCCTGACCGATGTGAGCGGCTACGGCAGTATCGGAGTGGGCTGGACCCTCGACAGCGCCAATTTCGTCGGTGGCATGCTGCGCATGCTCTTCCCTTATACGATGGGATTGCTCCTCTCACGCCATTTTAAGCCTTTCAAGGTGCGCGGTGCCTTCTGGATCTGTTCGGTCGCCCTGCTGGTGCTCTTCCTCGTTCCTTATATTGCCGGGTTGCAGCCCGTATGTCTCAACGGAATCTACGAGATGCTGTGCGTGATTGTCATTTTCCCGATTCTGGTATGGACAGGAGCCTCCGGCACCACTACCGATAAGCGATCCACAGCCATCTGCAGCTTCTTGGGAGACCTCTCGTTCCCCCTCTATGTGGTGCATTATCCACTCATGTACCTCTTCTATGCATGGCTTATCCGCAGCGGCCTGCACTGCTTTACGGATACATGGCCAGTGGTCATCGTGGTCTATGTAGGCAGCATCGTGGTGGCTGTGCTCTGTCTGAAACTCTATGACGAGCCCCTGCGTCACTGGCTGGCCCGCCGATTTGTGTCTAAGAAGAAATAATCGTATCGCATCGATATCGCCGGAGGGTGCAGGGGCTGTGGCTTCTGCACCCTCTTTGTAGAGCTTGGCGTGAGTGGCTTGGCAGATGGAGTCCCATGAGAATTGTTTGCTTTTTTGGCCGTCATTCCTCTTCATTTCGAAAAAAATACCTAAATTTGCAACTAATATATATAGATAGGTAATGTAATGAAAGAATTTGTGATTTCCGAGGTCAAGGCGGAGACCGCCGTGCTGGTGGGACTCATCACCCGGGAGCAGGACGAGGACAAGACACGCGAATACCTGGACGAACTGGAGTTCTTGGCCGACACGGCAGGGGCGGTGACAGTATCGCTTTTACAACTTGCCTAGTGTCACTTAGAATGCAAATATTTCGCTGATTCCGCACAATGAGCGTAACCCTTTCCCGTTCTAAGTTTAGAAGAAGATAACTAACCGTATGAAGAAAGACTTAGCTATACTGCTCATGTTAGCAATACCCTACGCCGTTCTTGCCCAGAGTGTCAAATACACTTATGATAATGCAGGCAATCGTGTTAAAAGAGAAATTGTGATGATGGCTAAAGCTCTTCGGCAGAAAGCAGGAGCAACAGAGTGCCATTCGGATATCATATCAGGAAAAGATATTCGGATATATCCCAATCCTACAAAAGGTAGATTGGGTATTGAAATCATGGGGTATGATAATTCAGACCTATGTGTTTTCCGTATTTTCAATGTCTCTGGACAGCAAATACTTTCCACCCATGTGGTGTCACCACGGACAGAAGTAAATATCAGTTCTCAACCAAACGGTGTCTATTTTTTGCATATTTCTTTAAACAACAAGGAAAATACTTGGAAAATAATAAAAAAGTAAATTAAGAGATAC
>SFKY01000043.1 GCA_004554665.1 Bacteroidales bacterium | reverse complement strand
AACTGCCAAAAAATCCTTTGAACAGCACACCACAAATCAGCCCGCCTATCACCAGAAAAATCAGCCATTGTGACAAGGAGATAACGATGGAAAATAGTATGGGCATCATCAGTACATAAACTATTTTTTTCCAAATGGCATTCAAGGACTTTACGGCGGGAATTAGCAGCCAAATACAGGTCAGCATCATAATGGTGCATCCAAACCCAATGATGCCTTCTCTGGTGTCAATTTCCACGGAACACATCTGCATGATAAATAACGACAACCCCAGCACAATACCACCAACAAACAGGATTATACAGACAAGCATCGTCTCTTGTCCAAACAGAACGGAACGAAGCCCCCTCTTTTCAACTGGTTTAAGGAACCAATCTTTCACATAATTAAAGAATGTTCTCAACATCTTTTTTACTTTGTTTAGGTTCTCATCCAGCGCCGTAATGAGATGTTAAACACAGAATATGAAAAGCGTGGTGCTGTATGCCACGTCTTAGTGTATGGGTGCTAGGAAAACCCGTGTAAGCAGATATGGTATAAACAGGCCCACGCCATATGCGTGGAGACCATTACGCCAACTCTTGCTTACGTGTTGTAGTTTCCTAGGCTTCATACACACAAGAAGAAGACATAACGCCTCTTTTTCAAAAATGTTGCGGACAAGATTGACTTAGTCCGATTACAAAATTACAAAAAAAATTGGTTTGCAAAAAATAATAATGGTATTTATTTCAACATATTTAAAAATTTATATTTGAACATGGTACAGGATGGTTGTTGTAGGGACAGTTGGACAGATGAGTACCCTATTAACTTAGCTTCTTCATAGCAATGCTACCCTCTGTATTCTAATTTCTGTCCCTTTGGCCAATTCACAAAATACAGTTTCTCGGTGGCACGGGTGAAAGCAACATGGTGGAATCATTGAGTTTTTATCCATCATTTCATCTATATGTTTTCCAGACGAACCCAATTGTTTTTGAAAAAAAAACACTCCATCATGCAACTTTCTACTACTCCAGACCGTCTACACTCATAAAAGACTATTACTGTAAAATAAAAAAAAGGATATGGTACTATCAACAACACCGACCATTGAGGGTCAGCCCATTAAGGCATACAAGGGCGTGGTGACCGGTGAGACCATCATCGGTGCCAATTTTATGAAAGATTTCCTTGCCGGCATCCGCGACTTCATCGGCGGACGGAGCGGCAGCTATGAGAAGGTACTGGAAGAAGCGCGAGAGACATCGCTTGCCGAGATGCAAGAGCGCGCCAGCCAGATGGGAGCCAATGCCGTGGTAGGCATAGACATAGACTATGAGACCATCGGCGAAAGCGGTTCCATGCTCATGGTGGCAGTGAGCGGTACAGCCGTCGTCATCTGACCAGTGCTGCCCATGCCAACTGATTCAGGCAGCGGTCTTGGCCCACGTCCAAGCCCGCTTTTTTCATGTATCATGGGTTTTTATCTTTTTTTGACATACATATTTGTAGAAAAAGCCGTAACTTTGCGGCCATCTATAATTATAATAAGGTATTAAAGTATGCTATTATCTGAAATCCTGTTTTTTACCGGTTTCATCGTATTTATCATCGCTATCCTGGCAGTCGACATGCTGGTGATAGACAAGCAAGCCCATGTGGTTTCTATCCGTGAGGCCGGTACATGGACAGCGGTATGGATTATCCTCGCTCTGTTGTTTGGCGTGTTCCTCTGGTTTCATGGAGACATGATACACGGCATCCAGAGCTATGCAGACCTGCAGGAAGTAACCCGGCGATACGCTTCGCACATCAATCTTGAGGGCGTAGGACTGGAAGAGGGGCTTGATCTCTACCGTCACAACATGGCGATGGACTATATCACCGGCTATCTCATCGAGAAGATGCTGTCTGTAGACAACCTGTTTGTGATGATGATGATTTTCACGGCATTCCAAGTTAGCAACAAGGAATACCAGCATGTGCTCAACTGGGGAATCCTCGGTGCCATCGTCATGCGCTGCGTGTTTATCTTCATCGGTTCGGCCATCATTAGCCGCTTCGACTGGGTTCTCATTGTCTTCGGTTTGTTCTTAGTCTACAGTGCCGTCAAGATGTTTGCCACCCGTAACAAGGAAGAGCATATCGATGTGGAGAGACAACCCGTGGTGCGGTTTTTATCACGCTACTTCCGGGTGTATCCACGCTTCGAGGGCGACCGCTTCATGGTCTACGCCCGTAAGGAGGGCGACAACTATGTATTGGCCGACCGCCGTCACGGTGGACTGCTGCACTTCACCCCACTGCTTGTCACAGTCGTGGTCATCGAATTCAGCGATCTGATATTCGCTTTCGACAGCATTCCCGCCGTCTTTTCGGTATCACTCGACCCCTATGTGGTCTTCTTTTCCAACATCTTTGCCATCCTCGGCTTGCGTGCCATGTTCTTCCTGCTGTCTGCCATCGCCGACAGGTTCAGGTATCTCAAGACTGGTGTATGCCTGCTGTTGCTCTTCATCGGTATAAAGTTGCTGCTCGGGCATCTCGTCACCATCAGCAACCTGTGGTCACTGGCCTTCATCCTCGCAGTCCTCACCGTGAGCATCGTGCTATCCATCGTCATCCCGCAAAAGGAGACAAACTCTCAGGAACAGACGGCTGGCAAGGAGACGGAACGATAAAAAAAGGCACGAAATCTTTTGCAGATTGCAGAGGATATTGTAACTTTGCACACGAAAGGTAAACCAAAAAGGGGTTGTACAGATTCGATCGGGATAGTCATCACATTAAAACAAAACCGAGAACGTTCCTCTTGCTAATGGCGGGCCATATAAACTCCCTTCGGGGAACTAAGTCGAAAGACCGGTGGATTACAAAGGCGGAGGGCACTCAAAACTTATAGACTCGGACTTATCATCACATCATCGTACAACCCCGCTTTTTTCACATTAATAATATAATATATGTTTAGTGGAATCGTAGAAGAAATGGCTACTGTAGTAGCGATTGTGAAGGAGCAAGAAAACATACACTTCAGTTTGACATGCTCTTTTACCGACCAGTTGAAGATAGACCAGAGTGTATCGCACAACGGTGTATGCCTGACGGTCGTCGCCATCGACGGCGATGTCTACACGGTGACCGCCATGAAGGAGACGCTGGAACGGTCGAACCTCGGCAAACTCCGCGTGGGTGACCATGTGAACGTGGAGCGGTCTATGGTGATGAACGGGAGGCTCGACGGGCACATCGTGCAGGGACATGTGGACGGTACGGCACGCTGTACGGCTGTGGAGGATGCCGATGGAAGTACCTACTTCACTTTCGAGTATCCGTTTGACGCGACGATGGCCAGACGGGGCTATTTCACGGTAGACAAAGGGTCGGTGACAGTCAACGGAGTTTCGCTCACGGTCTGTGAACCAACAGAAAACACGTTTAAGGTGGCCATCATCCCCTACACAAAGGAACATACCAATTTCTGTGACATCGGAATCGGAAGCATCGTCAACATCGAGTTTGACATACTCGGCAAATATATCGCAAGATTGCAATCATTATCCTAAATGATTGCAATTTTTTGTTAAAAGAAGGGAGATGCTTTCAAACCTTAAGTAAGAAAATGCATCTAATGAGTATATTTTTGGTAAAATAAAAACAGCATGAATCGCATCGCAACATTATTCGTAGTAGGCCTATCCCTCATGATGGCCCCGCTGTCGGCCAAAGCACGGCAGTGGACTCTTAGACAATGCATCGACTATGCACTCGAAAACAACATCTCGCTGCAAAAGACACGGCTGCAAAGACTGAGTAGCATGGAGGATGTGAAGCAGAGTCAAGCAGCATTGTTGCCCTCGCTCAACTTCGGCACCACCCAGAACATGACTTACAACCCTTGGCCTCAGACCGGCAGGGCCGTGGTGGCCGGCGACCAGGTACAGACGAGCGTGGACAAGATATATTACAACGGCTCTTATTCGCTCAACGCCAACTGGACGGTGTGGAACGGCAACGCAAACCGGAACACCATCAAAGCCAACAAGATAGCTGCCGAAAAAGCTGCACTCGATTCGGCCACCACGGCCAACTCTATCCAGGAGAAGATAGCCCAACTGTATGTGCAGATACTCTATAGTATCGATGCCAAGAAGGTGAACGAATCTATCCTTGCCACCAGCAAGACCAATGAGCAGCGTGGCATGGAGTTTGTACAGCAGAAGAAGATGAGCAAGGCCGACTTGGCCCAATTGTCTGCCCAGCGTGCACAGGACGAATACAATGTCGTGCAGGCTGAAAGCAGTATCCGCGACTACAAGAGACAATTGAAGCAACTGCTGCAAATCACTGATGATGAAGAGTTTTACATCGAGGTACCGACAACTACCGATGAGATGGCTTTACAAGATATTCCCGAACTGCAGGGCGTATACGTTTCGGCACTCGCCATACGCCCTGAGATTCAGAATGCACAACTGGGAATCGCTTCTTCGGAACTTCAAGTCAAGATAGCCAAGGCTGGCCGCATGCCTACGGTAGGTCTCAATGCAGGATTCTCGACTTCCACCACCTCCATGAACACAACGGCATGGGGGACGCAGCTGAAAAACAATTTCAACGTGGGTGCAGGATTCAACGTCAGCATCCCTCTCTTTGACCAACGACAGACAAAAACCGCTGTCAACAAGGCGGAAATACAGAAGCAAAGTTATATGCTCGACCTGAAAGACCAGCAGACCACCCTCTATTCGACAATAGAAAATTACTGGTTGCAGGCCCTTACCAACCAAAACATGTTTAAGGCGGCACAAGAGAGCCGTCGCAGCGCTGAGGAAAGCTACCACCTGCTGAGCGAACAATTCAAATACGGACTCAAAAACACCGTTGAATTGCTCACCGGCCGCGACAATCTGCTGAAAGCGCAACAGAGCGAACTGCAAAGCAAGTACCTCACGGTGCTGAATTTGGACATGCTCAACTTTTACAAGAACGGAAAAATGTAACAAACATATAAAGAACCAATGAAAACGAGACGAATAAGCAAGGTATGGTATGTAGCATTGGCGCTATTGGTGCTTGCACTGCTGGCATGGCTACTATCAGACAACAAGAAGAAAGAAGAAGTGGGATTTGAGACGGCCAAGGTGGCGCCAGCCGACATTCAGAACAGCATCACAGCCACGGGAACCATCGAGCCAGTAACGTCTGTCACCGTAGGTACACAGGTCTCTGGCATTGTCAGCAAACTCTATGTAGACTACAACAGCATCGTCAAGAAAGGACAGGTTATCGCCGAACTGGACAAGACGAATCTGATTAGCGAGTTGAATACGGCCAAAGCCAATCTGGCCAGCTTCCAGAGCTCTCTCAATTACCAGCATGCCAACTACAAGCGCTACCAGGCGCTCTATAAGAAGGGACTAGTCAGCGCCGACGATTTCGAGTCGGCCGAACTGGCCTACAAACAGGCCAAAGAGCAAGTGGCCACAGCCAAAGAGAGTGTCAAGAAAGCGCAGACCAATCTCGGCTATGCCACCATCACATCTCCCATAGACGGCGTGGTACTCTCCAAAGCCGTAGAGGAAGGCCAGACGGTAGCGGCAAGCTTCTCTACGCCCGAGCTGTTTACCATTGCCCAGGATCTGACCAACATGCAAGTGGTGGCAGACGTGGATGAAGCCGACATCGGGGATGTAAAGGAAGGAGAACGTGTATCTTTCACGGTCGATGCCTATCCCAACGACGTATTTTCGGGTGAAGTGACGCAAGTAAGGCAGGAAGCTACGACCACCAACAACGTGGTGACCTACGAGGTGGTAATCAGCGCTCCCAACGCTGACCTGAAACTCAAGCCGGGACTTACCGCCAACGTCACCATCTTCACACAAGAGAATAATGGCGTACTGAGTGTGCCGTCCAAGGCATTGCGCTATACACCGGAAAAAGAAACCGTAGGCAAGCTTAAGATAGTAGACTGCAACGGCAAGAACAAGGTTTGGACCTTGGAGAACGGCAGCATCGTGGCCCATGCCGTCAGCATTGGCACCACAGACGGTACCAATACACAGATATTGAAGGGCATTGAGGCTGGTAAGGAAATCGTCACGGGTGTAAAGTTCACCTCCGACGAGCCCATTGACGGCCCGCAAGAGAACAGTCCTTTCGCCCCGGGTCCCCCCAACAGAAACAAGAACAAAAATGGAAAAAAATAAGAAGGTAGTAATAGAACTTCAAGATGTGAAACGAGACTTTTTGGTGGGCGAGGAAACCGTCCACGCCCTCCGGGGTGTCTCTTTCAAAATCTATGAAGGCGAATTTGTCACCATCATGGGCAAGTCGGGCTCCGGCAAGTCCACACTGCTCAACCAGTTGGGCTGTCTGGACACGCCGAGCAGTGGAGAATACCTGCTCGATGGCGTGAGCGTGCGCACTATGTCCAAGTCGCAGCGCGCCATCCTACGTAACAGGAAGATAGGCTTTATCTTCCAGAACTACAACCTGCTCCCCAAGACCACCAGCGTGGAGAACGTGGAGCTTCCCCTGATGTACAACGCTGCCGTGAGTGCCAAGGAGCGTGAGGAGCGTGCCAAAAAAGCACTGATAGCTGTAGGATTGGGCGACAGACTATATCATAAGTCGAATCAGATGTCGGGTGGACAGATGCAGCGTGTGGCCATCGCCCGCGCCTTGGTCAACGATCCGGCCGTCATCCTTGCCGACGAGGCCACAGGTAACCTCGACACGCGCACCTCGTTTGAGATTCTGGTACTCTTCCAGAAACTCCACGCCGAGGGACGCACCATCATCTTTGTCACACACAATCCCGACATTGCCAACTATTCCAGTCGCAACATCCAGTTGCGTGACGGCCGCGTCATCAGTGACGAATACAACAACCATATCAAGTCTGCAGCCGAAGGGCTTGCGGCCTTGCCACCAAACAGTGATGAATAGATGAACTATACAAACCTTTTAAAAATCGCGCTAAGAGCCATTGCCGCCAACAAGATGCGGTCCTTTCTCACGGCGCTCGGTATCATCATAGGTGTAGCCTCTGTGATTACCATGCTCGCGATAGGCCAAGGTTCCAAGAAGAGTATCCAGGCCAACATCGCAGAGATGGGCTCCAACATGATCATGATACATCCGGGAGCAGACATGCGTGGTGGCGTACGCCAAGACCCCTCTGCCATGCAGACGCTCAAGCTTACCGACTACCAGAGCATCAGGGACAACTGCCATTATGTGAAAGCGGTAAGCCCTGTTGTCAACAGTTCCGGCCAATGGATCTACGGTAACAACAACACACAGTCTACCATCTACGGAGTCAATCCCGAGTATCTTGAAATACGCCAGCTCACCGTTGAGGATGGCGAATGTTTTACCCTCAACGACATCAAGTCTTCTGCCAAGGTCTGTATTCTCGGTCAAACGGTCGTAGACTACCTGTTTCCTAACGGTGGCGATCCTATCGGCAAGGTAGTGCGTTTTGGCAGCATCCCCTTCCGTGTGATTGGTGTCCTTAAGAAGAAGGGATACAACTCTATGGGTATGGACCAGGACAATCTGGTGCTGAGTCCGTACACCACTGTGATGAAACGCATACTG
Source organism: Bacteroidales bacterium (assembly GCA_004554665.1). Classification (GTDB taxonomy): domain Bacteria; phylum Bacteroidota; class Bacteroidia; order Bacteroidales; family Bacteroidaceae; genus Prevotella. The sequence continues at coordinate 11,750 of SFKY01000043.1, read as the reverse complement.
GCCCAGACCTATCTGAGCGAGATACAATGCTCGGCCATTACAGAAGGCGTGACCGAGAAGGCAACGGAAGAAATCACCAATATCCTCCGTTCCAACCACAAGCTGAAAGATGCCACCGAGGACAGCGAAGGAGATAGCGACGACTTCAACATCCGCTCACAGGAGGAGCTTGCGTCGATGATGAACTCCACCACCGACATGCTCACCATCCTCTTGGGTGCCGTGGCCGGCATCTCCCTCATCGTGGGAGGTATTGGTATCATGAACATCATGTATGTCAGCGTGACAGAGCGCACCAAGGAGATTGGCTTGCGCATGAGTGTCGGAGCCAGAGGCGTGGACATCCTCAACCAGTTCCTCATCGAGGCCATCCTCCTTAGCGTTACAGGCGGTGTCATAGGCGTATTGCTGGGTGTAGGAGCCTCCTATGCTGTCAAAGCACTCGTACATTGGCCCATCTATATCCAAGTGTGGAGCATCATCATGAGTTTTGTAGTCTGTACGTTTACCGGAATCTTCTTCGGATGGTATCCGGCCAAGAAAGCCGCCCTACTCGACCCTATAGAAGCAATAAGATACGAATAGAACCTATTAAGAAAATGACCCTTGGGCATTGTGTAAACGGCCAAGGGTCTTGCAAACGCTCGTCGGCAACCGCCTGTCTACAACAGGTCAAGCGGTGAACTGACGAGCGTTTCCGCACCATGACGGAGCAGGAAATCACGATCACGGAATCCCCAAAGCACACTCACACAGGGGATTCCGCAATTTCGCGCCGTTTCGATGTCCACATCGCTGTCACCTATATATACCGCCCCCTCTCGGGTGGCTCCCAGCTGCCTCAATGCCTCCAGCACCGTATCGGGAGCGGGCTTCTTGCGTATCGTCTCGCGCTCCCCTATCGCCACGTCTATGTATGCGCCGAAGAAGTGGGCACACAATTCCTGCGTAGCCGCACAAAACTTGTTGCTCACCACCGCCAGTTGTTTGCCGCGCGCCTTGAGCGTGGCGAGCATCTCCAAGACGTGGGGATAAGGTGCCGTAGTATCGAGGTTGTGCTCCATGTAGTGCTCCCTGAAACAGCGGTAGGTCTCCTCAAAGCGCGGATTGGCCTGTCCATCAGGCACCGCCCGCTCCATCAGTTTCTTCACCCCGTTGCCCACAAACAGCCTCACCTCTTCCACCGTACGGGTTGGCATGCCATTGGCAGCCAAAGCGTAATTGGTGCTCGCGGCCAAATCGCCGAGCGTGTCGAGCAGAGTGCCGTCCAAATCGAAAACATACGTCTGATAGTCCATTTTCCTGTCCTTCTATATCGGTTATCATCATGGGGGCCACAACGTGCCCACCAAGATTTCGCGCAAAGTTAGCAAAATTTATCCGATGAGACTATCCGAAGTATCAAACTTTTTGTACCTTTGCACCGTTTATTGATATAGAATAGATATGAACACAACACAACGCAGGCGATACCTCATCCCCGCAGCGGCATGCCTCGTGGCCATTGTCGCCCTCTCTTATTATTACTTTATGACGGCTTTCTCCGTCGCTTCCACCACCAAGTTTATCTACATCGATGCCGATGACAATGTCGACTCCGTAGTGGCCAAGCTGCGCCCCATCGCCTCCAAGCACGGCATGCAGGCGTTCTGTACGCTGGCCATACACAGCGGCTATGAGAACCATGTCAAGACCGGACGTTACGAAATAGACCCAGCAATAGGCGCTTTCAACCTCTACCGGAAGTTGAAAGGCGGCCTGCAAACCCCTCTGAATCTGACGATTCCATCTGTCAGGACGGTGGAAGACCTCTCCGAGGAATTGGGCGAGAAACTGATGCTCAGACCAGGCGACATCCTGGCCGCATTGCAGAATCCCGACACCTGTGCCCGCTACGGCTACACGCCCGAGACGATGATATGCCTCTTTGTCCCCAACACCTACGACATCTATTGGAATGTATCGCTCGACAAGCTGCTCAAGCGGATGGAGAAGGAAAGCAAGGCCTTCTGGAAGCAGGAGCGCACCGACAAGGCCAAGAAGCTCGGTCTCACGCCCGAGCAGGTCATGACCCTTGCCAGCATTGTGGACGAAGAGACCGCCAACAATGCCGAGAAACCGATGATTGCAGGCATGTACTACAATCGTCTGAACTTCCGCGATGCCGAATATCCCAACGGCATGCCGCTACAGGCCGACCCCACCATCAAGTTTGCCCTGAAGCAGTTTGGCCTGAAGCGTATCTACCACAACATGCTCCGTACCGACAGCCCATACAACACCTATACCAACGTAGGACTGCCTCCCGGCCCCATCCGCATCCCCTCGGTAGCCGGCATCGACGCGGTGCTCAACCTGGTACACCACGACTACCTCTACATGTGTGCCAAGGAAGATTTCAGCGGCACCCACAACTTCGCCCGCACCTACAAGGAGCATCTGGCCAATGCTGCCAAATACAGCAAGGCACTCAATGCCCGAGGCATCCAGTAGCCGCCCCCCAAAAACGGCAGACATCACCTTGACGGCGCTAAACATGGCATTTAGACAATGCAAACGCCATGTTTAGCGCCGTAATTGTGGCATTTAGCCGTAGCATCTGTCCCCTTTTCTCCATCCATCGGCAGGAACTGCCCTTGTTTTTGTAGGACAAAACAGAAAAAATAGCAGCTATATGTCCGATTAACCCTAAAGTTTTCGTATCTTTGCACCATAAAAACATTAACATCATTGCATTATGGCGATAAGAGAAGATAACACAAGCGAAGAAAAGAAAAGCCTTAGCTTTGTAGAGCAACTGGTAGAGGAGGATTTGGCTGCCGGCAAGAACGGTGGAAAGATACAGACACGTTTCCCGCCAGAGCCTAACGGCTACCTGCATATAGGCCATGCCAAAGCCATCTGTATGGACTTCGGTGTAGCCGACAAGTATAACGGTGTTTGCAACCTCCGTTTCGACGATACCAACCCCAGCAAGGAGAATACCGAGTATGTTGAGAACATCCTCAACGACATACAGTGGCTCGGATTCAAGTGGGGAAACATCTATTTTGCTTCCGACTACTTCCAGAAACTTTGGGATTTTGCCGTATGGATGATCAACAAGGGACTGGCCTACGTAGACGAGCAGACCTCGGAGCAGATTGCCGCCCAAAAGGGTACCCCCACCACTCCCGGTGTGGCCAGCCCCTACCGCGATCGCCCCATCGAGGAAAACCTGCGCCTCTTTGAGCAGATGAACACGCCCGAGGCCGTGGAGGGAAGCATGGTGCTGAGGGCCAAGCTCGACATGGCCAACCCCAACATGCACTTCCGCGACCCCATCATGTACCGCATCATCCACACGCCACACCACCGTACGGGCACCACATGGCACTGCTATCCCATGTACGATTTTGCCCACGGACAGAGCGACTACTTCGAGGGTGTAACCCACTCTATCTGCACGCTGGAGTTTGTGCCCCACCGCCCGTTGTACGACAAGTTTGTGGACTATCTCAAGGAGATGGACGGCACCAGCGACGTGCTTGGCGACAACCGCCCACGACAGATCGAGTTTAACAGGCTCAACCTTACCTACACCGTGATGAGCAAGCGCAAGCTGCACACACTGGTCGACGAGCATCTGGTCAACGGATGGGACGATCCCCGCATGCCCACACTCTGCGGTATGCGCCGCAGGGGCTATTCGCCCGAGAGCATCCGCAACTTTATCGACTCTATAGGCTATACCAAGTTTGATGCACTCAATGACGTGGCACTCTTGGAGGCTGCCGTAAGAGACGATCTGAACAAGAAATCGTGCCGCGTATCGGCAGTTCTGGATCCTGTCAAACTGGTCATCACCAACTATCCCGACGGTCAGGAGGAGATGATGGAGGCCGTAAACAATCCCGAGAACGAGGCCGACGGCACACACGGTATCGTATTTACCAAGAACCTGTGGATAGAGCGCGATGACTTCATGGAGGATGCACCGAAAAAGTTCTTCCGTATGTCGCCGGGCAAGGAAGTGCGTCTCAAGAATGCCTACATCGTGAAGTGTACAGGCTGTACCAAGGATGCTGACGGCAAGATTATCGAAATTCAGGCCGAATATGACCCGACAAGCAAGAGCGGCATGGAAGGTGCCAACCGCAAGGTGAAAGGTACGCTCCATTGGGTCAGCGCAGACCACTGCCGACAGGCCGAGGTAAGAGAGTATGACCGTCTCTTCTTTGTAGAGAACCCGTCTGCCGATGAGCGCGACTTCCATGAACTGCTCAACCCCGACTCGCTGACTGTCCGCACCGGTTGCTATGTAGAAGAGTACGCTGCCGACAAGAAAGCCGGTGAGTATCTGCAGTTCCAACGCATCGGATACTTCATGGCCGACCCCGACAGCACTGCAGACCATCCTGTATTCAACAAGACGGTGGGGCTCAAGGACACATGGGCCAAACAAAGTAAGAAATAAATGACAAATCTGGAAAACGATAAGTATTTTCAAACCGACGAATTCAAGCGTCTCCTGAGGCAATACGAGCTATCGAATGCCTCAGGAGGCTCTTCGTTTTTTGAGTCTGAGGATCTGACCAGCATAGCCGAGTATTACCAGGACGGCGGCGAGACCGATAAGGCACTCGAAGCCATCGACTATGCCATACGGCTTTATCCCGGAGCCATTGCCCCCCTACTCTTCCGGGCACGGTTTGCGTTGCTCCGTGAGAACAATCCTGACTTGGCGCTGCAATATGCAGAGGAGATAGAGGACAAGACCGATTTGGAGTATTACTATCTTATCGCCGAGATCATGCTCTATCAGAATCGCACCAAGGAGGCCAACCGCTATCTGGAGGCCTGTTATGAGGAACTGGACGAAGACGACTTGGACGACTTCATCTATGACGTGGTGGTGCTCTTTCTCGACTATGGCTCCAAGAAGTACGCCGAGACGTGGTTAGACAAGATGAGCTTAGAGAACGACCTCGACTATACCGAACTGCAGGCACGCATAGAGAGCACCTACGGCAGTCTGGAGACGAGCGAGGAGAAGTATCTGGAACTGGTGGATATAGACCCCTATTCCACCGCCTACTGGTACGACTTGGCCTCGGTGCAGTTTATGCAGGGCAAGCTGCAAGACGCGCTGAGCAGTTGCGAGTTTGCCATCGCCATCGATCCCAACTATGCCATCGCCGTGGTGCTCAAAGGCAACTGTCTGTTGGCCTTGGGGCGCTCCGAAGAGGCACTCGACTACTACACCCGCTACTGTGGCATGCGCCCTCGCGATCCCAACGGAGAGGCCTTGGTAGGTGCCGTGCTGGTAAAGATGCAGCAGACAGAGACTGCCATCAGCCATTACCACAAGGCACTGGAACTGGCGCGCGACATTCCTGCCATGCAGGTAGAACTGTATATGCAGTTGGCACTGGTGTACTCGCACATCGGTCATGTGGACGAGGCCCTGGCCTGCCTGGACAAGGCTGCCATGATACCCGAGGCCAACGCGACCGAACTGAAAGTGCAGCGGGGATATGTGTGTCTGGAAAACCACATGGCGGCACAAGCCGGCAAGCTGTTTTGCGAAGCAGCCAACGAGTCGGATAATGATCCGCATATCCTCTACGAGATAGGTGTGTCTGCTTACGACAATGGCATGTACACCTACGCCTACGACATCCTGAAAAACCTGCTCGAAGCAGATAACCGTGACCATGAGGTCGAGGGCTGGGCTTATTTTGCCGCCTGCTGCGAAAAACTGCATAAGGACGATGAGTTTATGGCCGCCCTTGAGAAGGCGTGCGAGGTTACTCCCATCGAGGTAAGTATGGTTTTCGGTACCGATATTCCTGCCGACGTAGCACCCAAAGACTTTTATAACTATATGAAGGACAAACTATGAACTGGACAGCATCTCTTTTGGACAACCTCAATTATGGCACTATCCTCCTGCTCATGCTTATTGAGAGCACGGTGATACCTTTCCCATCGGAAGTAGTGGTCGCCCCTGCCGCCTACCATGCTGCCGCAGGCTACCAGAATGTGTTTCTCGTCGTACTGTTTGCCACCATCGGGGCGGATCTCGGCGCAGCCATCAACTACGCTGCAGCCTATTACCTCGGCCGACCTATTATCTATAGGTTTGTGCGGAGCAGATGGGGAAAACTCTGCCTGCTCAATGAGGAGAAGATACAGCGCAGCGAGAAGTATTTTGCCGACCACGGGGTGGTGGCTACCCTCACTGGCCGTCTGCTTCCCGTTATCCGACAGCTCATCTCGGTGCCCGCCGGTCTGGCAAAGATGCACTTCGGCAAGTTTTTGCTCTACACCACAGTCGGAGCCGGTGTATGGAACTCGATATTGGCCACGCTGGGCTGGTATCTGCACGCCGTGGTGCCCGAAGAGCAGCTCAACGAGAAGATAGTGGAATACGGCGACTATATCAAAGTAGCCATTGTGGCCATCGTGGCCATCGTAGCCATCTACTTTGTCGTGAGACGGATGACCAAAAATAGTAAATAGCACATGCAGAGGGCAGCCTTGCCTCGGCCGGGGTGCCCCCTGCAGCACGAACTTGCACAACACCCCACATTTTTTTATCACTTTTCTGCACTTTTTTAGTGCCGATTTGCAGAATTATGTTTATCTTTGTAAGGCTAAGAGACACTTAGCACATGAAAGGCATCGTGATTCATGACACATCGGACAAACGTTAAAACTCAATATCAATGGAAAGAACATGGAGATGGTTTGGCAAGAAAGACAAGATAACGCTTGCCATGCTCAATCAGATTGGCGTACAGGGCATTGTCACCGCCTTGCACAACATTCCCAACGGTGAAGTGTGGCCCCGCGAGCAGATACACGACCTGCGTAGCTATATAGAGAGTTACAACATGCGGTGGAGCGTGGTGGAAAGTCTGCCCGTCTCGGAGAGTATCAAGTATGGTGGACCCGACCGCGACCAACTCATCGAGAACTATAAGCAGAGTCTGCGCAATCTCTCGGCCGAAGGCATACATACCATCTGCTACAATTTTATGCCCGTGCTCGACTGGGCACGCACAGACCTTAGCCACGACAATCCCAACGGCACCACCAACCTCTATTTCTCCCACGCACAGTTTGCCTATTTCGACATCCACATCCTTAAACGCGAGAATGCCGCTGCCGATTACTCGGAGACCGTGCTGGAAGAGGTGGCCAAGCTGAAGGAGACCCTGACCGAGGAAGACAACCACATGCTGGTGGAGAACATTATCGTCAAGACTCAAGGGTTTGTTTCGGGCAACATCAAGGAGGGCGATGCCCATCCCGTGGAACTGTTCAGGCAGTTGCTCGACCTCTACAAGGGCATTACCAAGGAGCAGTTGCGCGAGAACATGCGCTATTTCCTGAACGCCATCATGCCGGTCTGCAACGAGTGCGACATGTACATGTGTGTTCACCCTGACGATCCACCCTTCCCCATCCTCGGACTGCCGCGCATCGTAACGGGAGCAGAGGACATAGAGTGGTTCCTGAAAGCCGTGGATGATCCGCACAATGGCTTTACATTCTGTGCGGGCAGCCTCTCTGCCGGCCAGCACAACAATGTGGTGGAGATGGCAAAGCGTTTCTGCGACCGCACATGGTTTGTGCACCTGCGTTCGTGCCACATCTTCCCCAATGGAGACTTCACCGAGGCCAGCCATCTTGGCGGACGCGCCGACCTGATTTCGCTGGCACGCATCTTTGAGCAGTGCAACCCCAATCTGCCGATGCGTGTAGACCACGGCATGACCATGCTGGGTGATGAGGATCGCGGCTACAACGCCGGCTACAGCTTCTTGGGCCGTATGTTTGCACTGGGACAGGTACAGGGAATATTGGCCACTGTAGACCGTGAGTTAGGAATAGAATACAAACAACCCGGTTTTTTTGAGTAAGATATGAACAATCTGTTTGATATCAGAGACTACGTGGTAGTCATTACAGGCGGAACAGGAGTCTTGGGCCGCTGTATAGGTAAGTATCTGGCACTCAACGGTGCCAAAGTGGTGCTACTCGGCCGTAAGGAAGAGGTGGGCGCTGCCATAGTAGACGATATCTGCAAGGCCGGAGGCGTGGCCTCGTTTATGCGTTGCGATGTCATGGACCAGCAGGCTGTACAGCAAGTATGCGACCAGGTGCTGGAGAAATACGGTAAGGTAGACACCCTGCTCAATGCAGCGGGAGGCAACCAGAAGGGAGCCACCATAGGGCCGGACCAAAACTTCTTTGACCTTGACCCGGAGCAGTTTCAGCGGGTGCTCAACCTCAATCTGGTGGGTACTGTCATCCCCACACAGGTATTCCTCAAGCCGATGGTGGCACAGGGGAAAGGCGCTATCATCAACTTCTCGTCAATGGCTGCTTTCCGTCCGCTTACCCGTGTATGCGGCTATGCAGCCGCCAAGGCAGGTATCTCCAACTTTACCGCCTATATGGCCCATGAATGTGCCAAGAAATTTGGTGAAGGAATACGTGTAAACGCCATTGCACCAGGATTTTTCATCACCGAGCAAAATCGCTCGCTGCTTACCAATCCCGATGGAAGCTACACCGAGCGCGGCCAGGACGTGGTACGCCAGACTCCGTTTGGCAGAATGGGTGAGCCGGAGGAACTCTGCGGCACCATACACTACCTGATGAGCGATGCCAGCAAGTTTGTGACCGGCACCGTGGCAGTGGTAGACGGTGGATTCAACATCTTCGCCATGTAACAAGACGCTTATCCCTTACCATAAAGGGGCTGTACCTTGGTGGGCACAGCCCCTTTGATACTCATTTCTATATTGTACAACCATTATGTGCAAAGGCTGCCGACAAGGCCATGCTGTAGTCAATAAGTTTCACCCACAAGATTATGATTAAAGAAAGACTGATAAGCGCCCTCATCGCCTCGCTGTTTATGGTAATCTTTCGCCCTTTCGGACTGGATCACTTCGGATGGATGCGCTGGCCGCTACTTACAGGTGCCTGCATCATCATTACCATTGCCTGTGTGGGCGGCGAGTATATCGTAAGGTATGTACTTGGCATGCCACACGCGCCTGAAAGAGGAATGAAGTACCTGATTCGCCGCAATGTATGTTTCCAGCTATGCAATATGGCTCTGTTTGTTTTGCCGATGATGTTGTACCTCGACCGCTTTGTCAACAATGCACAGGTGGACAACCATCTCTCGTGGACACTCTTTGCGAAACTCCTGTTAGTCTTCTTGGGAGTGTCGCTCATCATCAGCATGTACTGGAAGAATGTGTATTGGAAACGCCACTACGCCAAGGAACTCGAAGCGGCATGGCATATCAATGGTATGTTGGCAGAAAGACAGCGCTCAGCCTCGGCCAACATACCGGAGCAAAAGCCGAAAGCAGAGATTCCCATCACCATCAGCGGCACCACCAAGGAGCATGTGACGTTTCTGCCCTCTGCTTTCCTATACGCTGCCTCTGAAGGAAACTATGTCCAGATCTACCATCTGGTAGATGGGAAAATGGTTTCGACCATGATACGAACCACTATCAAGGACGTAGAAACCGCATTTGCCGACACGGGCATCATCCGTTGCCATCGTGCCTACATTATCAATCCCAAGCACGTGACCAAAGTGGTGAGCCGGTCATCTGGATTTATGGTAGAATTGCAGCCCTCGGGTACCCTCATTCCGGTATCAAAAACCTATACGGCCGCCATCCGTCAACGGTTGGCCAATCCCTAACCACCATCCGTCCCAGAACGGTGTCTGCGGGTCATCATTCGTCACATATTCGGGTTGTTTATACCACAAATTTGGTTGTTTTCACTCTTGTTCCTAACTTTGCATCATCAACAACCCACAAAAACAATATGCCCATGAACAAGAAATTTACCAAAAGCGCAGACAAGATGCTGGCCGGAGTGTGTGGGGGCATTGCCGACTACTGCGATATCGACTCTACCGTGGTACGGGTGGCCTATACACTCACCACATGTCTTACGGGATTCCTGCCTGCCGTGGTGCTTTATGTCATCCTTGCACTATCCATGCCGAAAAGCGAATTTGAGTGATACACGTACGGATAGACTATAAACCAGGGGAAATGGAAAGAAGCGATTGACCATTATGAAAAAAATGATATGATGAAGGTATTGTATGTATTACTTCCACAGTTTGCAGAACATGAATTGCCCTATCTTTCGCAGCCGCTTCGTTCAGATGCTATGACGATGAAGGATAACCCTAAGTACGAAAACAAGATAGTAGCGGAGTCAATGGCCCCCGTTGAGGCTATCAGCGGTTTTCGCTTGTTGCCCGATTATACGTTTGAGACTATTCCAAGCGATTATGCCGCCTTGGTACTTGTCGGAGGCTATGGCTGGAGGAGTGAGGCCGCAGAGCGTGTCGAACCTCTTGTTGCCGATGCTGTCAGTAAGGGCCGGATAGTAGGTGCCATCTGCAATGCCGCTTCATGGATGGCGAGCAAGGGCTTCCTCAACAATGTCTGCCATACGGGCAACGGCGTGGAACAGTTGCGACTGTGGGGCGGCGAACGTTATACCAATGCGGCCAACTATGTGAATGCCCAAGCTGTGAGTGATAAGAATATCGTGACTGCCAACGGCAGTGGTCACTTGGAGTTTGCCTGCGAGATACTCAATCTTCTGAAAAACGAGGAGCCCAAGGAAATAGAGATGTATAAGACATTCTACAAGATGGGACTTGTGGAGTTTTCGGAAATGATGTCAAAGGTGCAACCTCGTTTTACGTTCAATACCATTGGTCTATTCACTACCGACAACGCCAGAATGGTGACATTCTATCGCGACATCTTCGGCTTCAAGACAGAATGGAACGGCACTGATCCGAATGTAGAGATGACCCTCGGCACCTCGCGTATCATCATGTTCCCGCGCGATGCCTTTGAACAGATGACCTCCCGGCAGTATGCCTATCCCAAGGGCACCAATGGCACGATAGAAATATCCTTTGACGTTCCATGCTTCGCAGATGTTGACAGGGAATACGAACGTGCCGTAAGCATGGGAGCAAAGCCTATCTTTGCCCCGACTACCGAACCGTGGGGGCAGCGCACCTGTTATGTGGCAGACCCTGAGGGCAATCTGATAGAGATTTCATCGTTTGTAGAATAGAAACAATTACATGAACTATCAAGACGTAATCGACGGCATCAACGAGGTGATGAATCGCGAGATTCCGATGCTGCTCTCCCTTACGGATGAGCAAGTGAGCGTGAAAAGAAACCGTCAGAACCGCACGGCGAAGATGCTTGTGGGACACCTCATTGACTCCGCATCCAACAACCATCAGCGTATGGTGCGCCTACAGTATGCCTCTCGTTGCAGTCACTCCATGCCGAACACAGAGATGGGCATGCTCGTCTTCCCCGACTATACACAGGACAATGACCTGTGGATAGCCCTGCAGGACTATCAGCACGAGGATTGGCACACGCTGGTGATGCTGCTGAAATACTACAATGAGCACATCTGCCACCTCATCCGATCCGTAGACGAGACCAAACTCGACAACTACTGGATTGACTACGAGGGAAACCGTGTAACACTCGCAGCGATGATACGGGGCTACATCGGCCATCTGAACCTGCACATCGGGCAGATACACGAATTGATAGATGAATAAATTGATAACCCGTTGGCGGAATTAATTTAAGTTGATAAATATGAGTAAAAAGTTGTACATATCGCTGATTTTTAGTAACTTAGTGGTGATCAAAACATTAAGT
>SFKY01000042.1 GCA_004554665.1 Bacteroidales bacterium | reverse complement strand
CAGGAAAAATGCAAAAATAGCAGCATAGGAATCAGCGAATCAATGACAGCAGTATAAAAACAGAAAAAGAGGATGTGCCTATTATGACACACCCTCTTTACGATTCCAAAGGTACTATCTACCCTTTGGAGGTAGACACGATACGAGTCTTGGGCAGTTCCTTGTTGCGACGGTTGGTCACCGTCACCACGGCCTGCGCCAAGGTGAGAAACGACTGGGCCATCACCGTGTCGGTATGGAGCACGGCGGGCGTACCGGCATCGCCACTCTCGCACACGCTCTGCACGATGGGCAACTGGGCCAGCAACGGGCAGCCCATCTCTTCAGCCAGCTGCTTGCAACCATCCTTGCCAAAGAGGTAATAACGATTCTCAGGGAGTTCGGCAGGGGTAAACCAAGCCATGTTTTCCACCAGTCCCAGGATTGGTACGTTCACCTTATCGTTCCTATACATATCGATACCCTTGCGGGCATCGGCCAGCGCCACCTTCTGAGGCGTGGACACAATCACCGCCCCCGTGATGCCCAGTGTCTGGAGCAGAGTGAGATGGATGTCAGATGTGCCCGGCGGCGTATCGAGTATGAAGTAATCGAGTTCTCCCCAGTCTGCATCGGCGATGAGTTGCTTGAGTGCCGACGTAGCCATGCCTCCGCGCCACAAGGTAGCTGTATCAGGATTGACAAAGAATCCGATCGACAGCAGTTTTACACCGTACTTTTCCACAGGCTCTATGAGTTGCCGTCCATCTTTCTCTACGGCATACGGGCGAGCGTCTTCCACACCAAACATCTTGGGCATGGAGGGGCCGAAGATATCGGTATCGAGCAGACCGACCTTGTAACCGAGCATGGCCAAGGCTATGGCCAGATTGGCGGACACCGTAGACTTGCCCACACCACCCTTGCCCGAACTCACGGCAATGATGTTTTTCACCTGCGGCAGCAGTTTTTCCACCGCCGGACGTGGCGCAGAGCGAAACTCGGTATGTATCTCCACCTCCACGTCCTTGCTTACATGGTAGTGGATGGCGGCCTCAGCGGCCTTGAGGGTAGACTTGAGGAAAGGGTCAGTCTCTCTGGGGAAGACGAGGGTGAAGCTCACCTTCATCCCATCTATCCGCACGTCGTCAGCCAGCATCTCGCTCTCTATCAGGTTCTTTTTCGTGCCTGCATAGGTCACCGTGGCCAGTGCGTCTGTAATGAGTTTGGGATACAATGTCATCATATTCTATCAGTTATGGCTACAAAAGTAAGCAAAAAAAACGATGGCAGGCCATGCGTTTTGTTTTATTTTGCCGAAAAATGTATTTTTAATATTTTTCACGGCATGGCCAGACGATTAATCAAAGGTAAGTTTCGCCCAATGGATTTTTTCCTGTAACTTTGCATACATGAAATACAGACCTCTATTCGCGCTGCTCATGCTGGCCTGCACCCTTTCAGCCACCGGCAAGGACGTGGTATGGTACAGCGGCAAGGGCAGCGTAGGCTATATGTACAGCGGCAAGAAGTCGGCTGTGGTAGAAATGGCACTCCATCTGTTTGCCGAGGACATGCACCTGCTCACCGGGCGGCGGGCAGAGGCACGTATGGGGGCGCCGATCGAGATTTACGAGCTCGACAAACTCAAGGACAAGGATTTCCGCAAGCTCCAGAAGCGCAAGCTCCCCATCCAGCAGGTCATTGCCAAGCCCGATGCTTTCTCCATCAGTACCGACGGAGGGCGCATCGTGGTGCTGGGAAGCAATGCGCATGGCACGGCATACGGCATACTGGAGCTCTCGCGGCTGGCCGGTGTTTCGCCGTGGGTGTGGTGGGGCGACGTACACCCAGCCCGCAAGCACTATCTGGCACTGGCCGATGACTTTCTCACCATCCAGTGGCCGTCTGTGGCCCGCCGCGCCCTCGTGGTGACGGGCAAGCAATTTGACCGTCACCGCACCGAGGAACTACTGCTCCGCCTCAGGGGCAACGAGCTCTTGCACGAAGCGCCCCACGGCGCAGGGGTGAAGTGCCTGCAGCTTACCGACCAGTGGCTTCCCTCCACCCAGCCGGGACGGGTGTTTGCTGAGATGGCCTCGGCCTACCGTCAAGGAGCCTCGCAGACATGGGCTGCCGTGGTGGCCAATCCCAAGGTGTCGGCTTATCCACTGTCACTCATGATGGATATGGCGTGGAACATCAACTATGTCACGGCCTCCAACCTGTATGACCACTACAGAGAATGGCTCTGCCAGCAGATAGGCGACGTGGCCGGTGCCAAACTGCTCCCCGTGATGACCGAATACTACCATCTCGTAGGCATCCGCAAGCCCGAGGAGATGAATGTGGAGTTTGTGGCCGACGCATTCGGCAACGAACTGGAGCGATACATCTCCAATTACGAGGATTTGGTGCAGGCCATCGACCCCATCACACCCTTAGTGGCACCAGAGCGTGCCGATGCCTACTTCGCCGCCGTGCAATATCCCCTGCAGGCAGCCAAGCTCATGGCCGTCAAGCAACTGCAGGCGCAGGAGGCACGCCACATCGGCCGCCCGCAGTCGTTTGCCCGAGACGAGGAGGCGCTATCTTCGGCCGTAAAGAGTTGGAACGCCCATCTCCAGCTCAACCGTCTCAACAGCCAGTGGGACAAGATGGCCGGCGGCAAGTGGGAACACACGCTGGCCATTGCAGACAATGCGCTGATTACCGGCGAGCCCAAGTTTCCGGGCAAGCTCCCCAAGGATGCACTCACCACCTACGCCCACCCAGAGCCGGTGGTTTTCAATTTCGACACGGGCAACACCGTCACCCGCAACGCCTGCCAGTACCGCAAGGCTTCTGATGGCGTGACGGCCATCCCTATGCTCGGCCACAGCATGCGCGCAGTGTACGTGCCGGAGGGTGGATGGCTCTCGTACTCATTTTATTCAGAACTGCAGGGCGAGGCTGTCATCCGCATCGCCGCCATTCCCATGCAGAGCACAGACGGCAGCGAGGTGAGTTTCCAGGTAAAGATAGACGATGGGGAACCACAGACCTTTACGGCCAACAGTCCCACTACCTCTGCGCAGTGGCAGGCAGACAGGCAGCGGGGACAGACCGTCAAGGAGATTGCCGTCCGTCTGACGCGCAACAGCCACAATATAGAAATCAAGGCGCTGGGCTCACCTGTCATCATCGACCAAGTGATGGTCGACTACGACCCTATCCGCCCGTTTTACATCTTCCCGGTATCACCTTCATTACCATAAAGAGTTATGAGACAAATACTTATCTTCTGCTTTGCCCTCTTGGGAGCAATAGTGGGCAAAGCACAGACACCCTTTGCCCTGGGTGCCGACATCAGTGGCACCACCGAGTTAGAAGCGCGTGGCGTACGGCTCTACAATCGCGACGGTGCCATACGCGAAAACACCGCACTGATGAAAGAGTGCGGCCTCAACGCTATCCGCTTGCGCGTCTGGGTGAATCCACGAGGCGGCTTTTGCGGCAAGGAAGACGTGCTGGAGATGGCCAAGCGTGCCAAGTACTACGGCATGGACCTGATGATCGATTTCCATTACAGCGACTGGTGGGCAGACCCGGGCAAGCAGCACATCCCTGCGGCCTGGCAGTACATGAGTTATGGTGAGATGCAGCACTGGTTGGCGGCACATACCACCGATGTGCTCACCTTGCTCAAAGACAACGGTATCGATGTAAAATGGATTCAGATAGGAAACGAGACCACACACGGCTTCCTGTGGCCGATGGGGCGCGCCGAGGACAATATGGAGCAGTATGCAGGACTGACCGAGGCTGGCTACAAGGCGGCCAAAGCGGTCTATCCCGAGGCGCAGTGCATCGTGCACCTCGACGGAGGCTGCGACCAACAGCGATACGACTTCATCTTCGACGGGCTCCGCAAGTACGGTGCCCACTGGGACATGATCGGCCTGAGCGTCTATCCCTATTGGGACATGGAGGCCAAGCTCACGAAGAGCGAAGACGAGACATTGGAGAAAGTGATGGACAACATCCGCCATCTGCATGAGAAATATGGGTCGGAGACCATGATAGTAGAGACAGGCGTGGATGTGCGCAAGCCCAAGCAGGGGAAAACTTTCCTGCAACGCTTGATACGCCGGGCACAGGCTGAGCCCCATTGCCACGGCGTATTCTACTGGGCACCCGAACTGGAAGACGGTGCCTACTGGTTAGGGGCGTTCAGCAACCGCCGCCCCACGGAGATTATGGATGCCTTTAGCGTCCCACTTCCTTAGGACTACGCTTGGTGCGGTGGTAGCTGCGGTACTCGTCGAGCGGGATATCAACCTCTGGCTCCACCAACTCGCCAGCCTGCGGAAGCCGGAATTTCAGATACTTGATATTAAGCCCCCTCTCTATCCACATACTCTCATAGTAAGTCTGGATAGAGAGGATTTTTTTGTCGCCTACACCTTCCGTATGATACAGGTCATCGGTGCGCACGATGAGCGGCAGACGGTTGACATCCACCACGTGCGAGGTGTAGGTGTAGAGGAAGAGCGAGTCGGTCTTCAGATGCACCACTCCCCCATCGGTCAAGAACTGCCGATAGAGATTCAGGAAACGAGTCCCGGTAAGGCGCTTGCGGGCATGCTTCATCTGGGGGTCTGAGAATGTGAGCCAAATCTCTTGCACCTCGCCCGGCGCAAAGAATCGGTCAAGCAGTTCGATGTGCGTACGCAGGAAAGCGACGTTGCCCAGCCCTTCCTCTATGGCCTGCTTGGCCCCGGTCCACATACGTGCCCCCTTGATGTCGATGCCGATAAAGTTGACATCGGGATAGAGACGCGCCAGTCCGACGGTGTATTCGCCACGGCCACAGCCCAGTTCGAGTACAATGGGATGGTCGTTCTTAAAATACTGGTCGTGCCAATGACCTCGCATGACAAACGGGGCTTCTGCCACGGTCTCAAATGGACACTGGAAGACATTCTCAAACGCTTCCATATCCGCAAACTTGGCCAACTTTCCTTTTCCCATAGTTTTCTTTTTTGCTGCAAATTTACGCATTTTTCTCTAACTTCCCCCATTTTCCAGCACTTCTTTTTCAGTCAGTTGCGGCAAGCGGCTCCTGCAGTTGCCGCCATTGCTTGGGCTAAATGCCACAATTAGCCGGCTAAAGGTGGCATTTACGAGGCGTAAATGCCGCAAATAAGAAGACAAGGAGTGCCCGGAGAGAGATGATTGGCATTCCCTGACCATCCACCTACAACCGAAAAGCCCGAAAGACGATACCTGCCGAATGGAGGTATTGTCTTCCGGGCAACAGTTTGTGGAAAAACCTCTGTATGGGGATTATCCGATAATCACCTTGGTCCAGCCATGCTTGTCCTCTACGGTGCCATACTGGATGCCGCGGAGCGTGTTGTAGAGCCGCTCCGACCACGGACCGGGCTTCTCGCCATAATTGTAGCGCACGCCTGTGTCAAGATCGTCGATATAAGAGATGGGAGAGATGACAGCTGCGGTACCACAGGCTCCGGCTTCCTCGAAGGTAGCAAGCTCCTCTTCAGGAATCTGTCGGCGCTCGACCTTCATCCCCAAGTCCTCGGCTATCTGCATCAGACTCTTGTTGGTGATAGAGGGCAGGATGCTGGTAGATTTGGGGGTCACGTAAGTGTTGTCCTTAATGCCGAAGAAATTAGCAGCTCCGCATTCATCCATGTATTTCTTCTCCTTGGCATCGAGATAGAATTCGGAGGCATAACCCTTGCTGTGGGCAATATCATTGGCCTTGAGCGAGGCGGCATAGTTGCCGCCCACCTTATAGATACCGGTGCCAAGTGGAGCCGAGCGGTCGTAGTCGCGGATAATCACGTAGGGATTGGTAGCGAAACCACCCTTGAAGTAAGGCCCTACCGGCGTAACAAAGATGATAAACACATACTCGCTGGCCGGATGCACACCTACCTGTGCCGATGTGCCGATGAGCAGCGGACGAATATAGAGCGTCGCACCGCTCTCGTACGTGGGAATATACTCCTGGTTCAGGCGCACCACCTTGGTCACCATCTCCTCAAACAGTTCTGTAGACACCTCGGGCATCATAATACCCCGGCAGGTACTCTGCAGACGTGCAGCATTCTCGTCCATTCGGAACACCCGCACCTTGCCGTCTGGACAACGGTATGCCTTGAGGCCCTCAAAGGCCTCCTGTCCGTAATGCAGACACGTGGCTGCGATGGACAGATTGATGCTGTCCTCCGAACATACTTCTATTTCTCCCCATTTACCGTTGCGATAGTAGCAACGGACATTGTAATCCGTCCGCATATAGCCGAACTTCAGATTTCCCCAATCAATATTTTTCATAACTTTGCTGTATTGTTTATTGCTGTCATACAATTATTACATCCTTGCAAAAGTAACAATAATTTAGTTACCGAGCAACTTTTGCTTACCAAACTTTACTTTTCGGCCAATATTTTTTTTATTTCGTCATCAGCCTTGGTGAGTTTGGCCCTACACAGGGCGATAAGCTGCTTGGCTTTGGCCAACTGTCTGGCCATCGTGTCGACATCTATCTCGTCGTTCTCCATCCGTGCCACAATATCTTCTAACTGCTGCACGGCCTCTTCGTATTTCTGTGCCTTTGTCATTTGATAATCACCGATTTTACCGTTCCTTTTTCCATTCTTGTCTCTATCTCGTCGCCCTCTTGGAGCAGCTTCGGGTCTCGCACCGAGTGCCCGTGGAGCAGGGTGATGCTGTAACCTCGCCTCAGGAGCCGCTGCGGGTCGAGCGAGGCTGCGGTCCGCTCAGCCAAGTCCAGCCTGTGGCGCTCCCGTTCCAGTCGCCGCGCTATCGCTGCCGACAGCCGGCCATACAGCGCATCCATCCGCGCCTCCTGCCGGGTCTTGTACAGGGCAAAGAGCGTGGGAATGCGCTCCGCCACCCTGTCCACGCGCATGCGTTCGCGCTCTATGCGGCGCTCTACCACAGCCCGCAACCTGTCTTGTGCCTCCTCTATGCGGTCATAGACCTCGGCCAAATGGTCGACCAGCCATGCGGCGGCGGCCGTGGGGGTCTTTACCCGGGTGTGGGCCACCATATCAAGCACACACTCGTCGCGGTCGTGACCGATACCGGTGATGACGGGCAGCGGAAAGTTGGCCACATTCTCGGCCAGAAGGAGCGTATCAAATCCCGACATATCGGCTGTGGCACCGCCGCCACGGATGATGACCACCACGTCATATTCGTCGATATGCCGATTGATACGGTTGAGCGCCGCAATGACACTGGACTCTACCTGTTCGCCCTGCATGGCAGCCTCGAAGAGCTCGACGCTGAAAGCAAAGCCGTAGACATTTTCGGCCAACTGCCTGCAGAAGTCTCCATATCCCGCCGCCGACGCACTGGAGATTACAGCCACGCGCTGGGCAAAGAGCGGCAACTGGAGCTCTCGCTGCAGATCAAAAACGCCTTCCTCGCGCAGGAGGCGCACAATCTCCTGACGGCGGCGCGCCATGTCGCCAAGCGTATAGGAAGGGTCTACGTCTGTGACCTGATAGGCAAATCCGAAAGCCTCGTGAAAGGTGGGCACCACCCGCAGTAACAACTGCATGCCCTGTCGCATGGGACTACCGGTGGCCTGTTCAAACTTGCGGCGCAGCGCCGGCCAGCGGTTGGCCCAACAGTTGGCCCTGGCCTTGGCCACAGGCGTATGCCCCCAGGCATCGTTCTGCACCAGTTCCATATAGCAGTGGCCACGCTCCCTGATGTCTGAGAGCTCGGCCTGCACCCAATAGTCCTCAGTGAGCGACGACTCTATCACGTCTCTCACCCTACGGTTAAGCTCATAGAGGGTAAGGGCAACCTGCTCCATGGGCTACCGTCCCATCTGATAGGCTTTCCAAAAATCAGGAATGCCGTAACCGAACACATTGTCTGGCGTGGCGTGGCGATCGCCCGAGCGGCGCACCAGGTCTATGATCTCCTGGGCCGTCTTGTCGGGTAGTGCCTGCCACAGACAGGCCACCAGTCCGCAGGCTATGGGCGATGCAAAAGAGGTACCGTTGGCCTTGCTGATGCAACCCTGCGCGTTGTAGATGCGGGCAGCACCACCACGGGCCATGATATCGGGCTTGACGCGCCCATCCTGCGACGGACCGAGCGAACTGAAATTGGTATTCATTCCCTTATCGTTGACCGCGCCCACCGTGAGCACATCGCGGGCATCGCCCGGAGGCGTAATCTTCTTCCACGGATCGTTACCCGAATTGCCTGCACTGCACACCAGTACGATGCCCTTGCCAGCGAGCATCGACGCGGTTCGGGAGATAAGCGTGGAGACTCCATCGAGCTCCGCGTACTTGTGGCTGGTGGCCGCGTCGTCGAAGAGGGCATAGCCCAGCGACGAGTTGATCACATCCACGCCAGCCGAGTCGGCCACCTCGGCCGCCATCGCCCATGTGTCTTCCTCGTACAGACTCTCTGTGGGGCCATATTCTGACCGCAGCAAGAGATACTCGGCCTCGGGTGCGGTACCCATATATTTGTGGGAATCCACCGCTGCCATACACGAGAGTACCATCATGCCGTGCGACAGTTCACCGTACACGTCATCGCCATAGGGATAGACCATATCGCGCGCCATCAGCACCCGCGCCTTGGCCAGCGACGGTATGCGGTCGGCGTTCATATAGCCGCCATCGATGATGCCTATTCTCATCCCCTGTCCTCGGAATCCGGCCTCGTGCAGGGGCACGCCGCCGAGCTGGGTGATCTGTGCCAGCGCCTCGCCGTAGATGCTCTCGGCCGAAGCCTTGGTGCTGTCTGCCACCAGCGTGGCGCGCTTGACGGGCTTCACCGAGTCGGGCGATACAAACACCCTCATCACCCGCCGCACAAAGGGCAGCCCCTCGGCGCGCGCCGCCACATCGTCTGCATGGCTGCGTATGAGCACCGTGTTGTTCCACTTGCTCGTGCCGATGGGCTGCAGGCCCCGGTCACGGAGCGCCGCCAGATAGCGGGCAGACACGGGCAGGTCTGTAGAGTCTACCGCCAAGTGCTGCCGCTCCCTGCGCGCAAGGGCACGGGGGGAGAGAAAGGCCTCAGGATGCCGGAGCGAATACTCCGTGCCCTGCTTGTCGGTAAGATACACGCGGTAGATATAGGTCTTGCCGCCGGGATAGGCCACCCGCTGCGCCGCAGCAGGGGCGAGGCACAGCACCCATAGCAGGGTGCAGATCATCAGTCTAATCATAGCTGTCTTGTACATTGATATAGATAGCATTGCAGACCGCCAGCGCACATCGGGGCTCCTGCCGTCTGCCTGCACAAAAGTAACACTTTTCTGCCACACTGCCCAACTTTTCTGCCGATTTCTCACGCTCGGCAGGAGAAAAGAGGGAGGGGGAAACTGCGGACAAAGACATCTACCACCGAGCCAAATGCGGCATTTAGCCATCGTAAACGCCACCTTTAGCGCGCTAATCATGGCATTTACGTTTCGCGTAGGTATGCATGCCGCACTCCACGGGGTCATTGTTGATTTCCCTAATCCTACCACGGAGCAGGCCGTAGATCATCCAAAGCGTGTACTGTCCTTTCTTCTTGCTCATCCACACCATACCCGTGTTGAAGCCACCCACAAACTCGTCCAGAGTCAGGCCGCAGGTACGGTTCAGACCACGGTAGACAATCTTCAGCACCTCCTCGGTGGTGGGAACCTTGTAGATATACGCCCTGCCAAGCACAGACGTGATATGCTTGCTGAGCAGGGAGTAACCCACCACCTCACCCTTGATAGACAGCATCTTTTCATCCGCACTTTGCAGCAATGATAGGGGGTGTGCACTTTTGCCCCCTACATTCTTTCAGCAAGATTGTAAATGTGATAAGGTGTAGACGGCTACCTCAAAAAAATGCAGCACGAAAAGCGCAATATCTTCCCCTAATGTTGGGGGAAATGGATTTTTTGCACTATCTTTGCATCGTCTGGGGGATGGGGCGTGTGTCTCTGCCTGTAGAGGCCGGCGACATACTCTCCTCTCACAACAATGCAGCCCTCTGACAGGAGAGAGGACTATCTGGAATATGGAGAAAAAGAAAGCTACACTGGAGCTGGGCACCAAGCCCGTGGGGCGCCTGCTGGCGCAGTATGCCCTGCCTGCCATTATCGCCATGACCGCCTCATCACTATACAATATGGTGGACAGTATCTTTATCGGTCAGGGAGTGGGCGCATTGGCCATCTCAGGATTGGCCGTCACGTTTCCCTTTATGAACCTTTCGGCTGCCTTTGGAGCCGGTGTGGGTGTAGGCGCGTCGTCGTATCTATCGGTGAAGCTGGGCCAAAAAGACTACACTACCGCACAGCGCATATTGGGCAACAATGTCACTCTCAACATTCTTATCGGAGTGGTGTTCTCGGTGGTGTCTCTGGTGTTTCTTGACCCGATACTCTACTTTTTCGGGGCGAGCGACCAGACGATTCCCTATGCCCGGGAATACATGATAGTGATACTTCTAGGCAATGTCATCACGCACCTTTACTTCGGCATGAACGCCGTGCTGCGCGCTGCCAGCAAGCCCCGGCAGGCCATGTACACCACCATCTTCACGGTGGTGCTCAACTCGGTGCTCGACCCGCTGTTTATCTACACCTTCGACATGGGCATACAGGGGGCTGCCTTTGCCACCATCCTCTCGCAGGCAGTGGCGCTGGCATGGCAAATAAGGCTTTTCAGCGACCGTGGCGAACTGCTGCATTTGCGGAAGGGCATCTACCGCCCCGAGGCGACCATCATCAGGAACATACTGGCCATCGGCGTGTCGCCGTTTGCCATGAACGCCACAGCATGTCTGGTGTCCATCTTCGTCAACCAGCGGCTGCTGGAATATGGAGGCGACTTGGCGGTGGGCGCATACGGTATAGCCAACCGCGTGGCCTTTATCTTCATCATGATCAACATGGGTGTGAACCAAGGCATGCAGCCTATTGCCGGCTACAACTACGGAGCCCAGAAATTTGACCGGCTGATGCGGGTGCTCACCCTGGCCATGATAGCCGGCACATGTGTCACCACCACAGGATTTGTGGTGGCCGAGTTTATCCCCCATCTCTGCGTACGCCTCTTTACCTCTGACGACACCCTGACGCAAATGTCGGTAGACGGTATCCGCATCATGATGGCTGCCATGCCCATCGTGGGCTACCAGATGATTGTGACCAACTTTTTCCAAAGCATCGGCAAAGCCAAAATCAGCATTTTCCTGTCGCTCTCACGCCAGCTGCTCTTCCTGCTGCCGCTGCTGGCCATCATGCCGCACCTGATGGGCGTGAAGGGCGTATGGATAGCCATGCCCCTGTCAGACACGGCATCGGCCCTTTTTGCCATGATCATGATGGTAAGGTATATGAGAATGTTTAAACGCCAACATAAAGCAATGACCGCCAATGGAGACAACTGACAAGATCATCATCTGTGTGGGCCGACAGATAGGGAGCGGTGGGCACGACATAGCCCAACTGCTTGCAAAGATGTTTGGCTGCCAATTCTACGACCGTGAGCTCCTGAACCTTGCCGCCCGTGAAAGCGGTTTCTGCGAGAAGTTTTTCGAACAAAACGATGAGCACAAAGGTTTTTTCAGATCGGTATTCCAACTGCACACATCGTTTGCAGACAATGCTGTCTATCGCAACAATTTCTCGCAGGATAGCCTGTACCAATTCCAGTGCGATGCCATCCGCAAGGCCGCAGAAGAGGGCAACTGTGTCTTCGTGGGCCGCACAGCCGACTACGTGCTGCGCAACCACAAGCACGTGACCAATGTGTTTATAACCGCCGATATGGACCAACGCATACAGCGGGTGTGCCAACGCCGGCAGACAGACCGGGCACACGCACGCAAGTTTATCGCCGAGGAGGAAGCCCACCGGGCTGCCTACTACAACTATTACACCGGCAAGAAGTGGGGACACAGCGAAAGCTACGATGTGTGCATCAACTCGAGTCTGATGGGGATAGAAGAAACGGCCAAAGTCATCGCCCACATCATCTGCCGAAGATACGGATGGGACGAACATAGGATAGGAGTATGACCAAGAGGATAGGTATCATCAGCGACACCCACGGCTGCTGGGACGAGAAATACGAGACTTATCTCGGCGAATGTGACGAGATATGGCACGCGGGCGACATCGGCACGATGGAGGTGGCCGACCGGTTCGAGGCCATGCGTCCTGTCTTCAGGGCTGTATGCGGCAACTGCGACGGCTACGACCTGCGGGCGCGCTATCCGGAGTTGCTGCGGTTCAGATGCGAAGAAGCGGATGTGCTGCTCAAGCACATCGGGGGGTATCCGGGGCACTACGACCCGTCGGTAAGGGCCAAGCTCTACTATTCGCCACCCCATCTCTTTGTGGCCGGGCATTCGCACATCCTCAAGGTGCAGTACGACAAGACGCTCCAGATGCTCCATATCAATCCCGGTGCTGCCGGCATGCAGGGATGGCATAAGGACCGCACGCTCATCAGACTGACTGTGGAGGGCAATAAATTCGGCGATTGCGAAGTTATCACATTAAACAATAACCATTCAACGACATAGCATTATGAAGACTTATTTAGTGACAGGGGCCGCCGGCTTCATCGGGGCGAATTATATAAAGTACCTATTGCACAAGAAGTACGCCAACGACGACATCCGCATCATCGTCCTCGATGCCCTTACCTACGCCGGTAACCTGGGTACCATCAAAGATGATATCGACGGGAAAAGGTGCCTTTTCATAAAAGGTGACATCCGCGACCGCGCATTGGCCGACCAGCTGTTTGCCGAATACGATATTGACTATGTGGTTAACTTTGCCGCCGAGAGCCATGTAGACCGTTCCATCGAGGATCCACAGCTCTTCCTAAGTGTCAACATCCTCGGCACACAGAATTTGCTCGACGCGGCACGCAGGGCATGGGTCACCGGCAAAGACGAGCAGGGTTACCCGGCA
Organism: Bacteroidales bacterium; assembly: GCA_004554665.1. GTDB lineage: Bacteria > Bacteroidota > Bacteroidia > Bacteroidales > Bacteroidaceae > Prevotella. The sequence continues at coordinate 6,713 of SFKY01000042.1, read as the reverse complement.
TGGAAACCCGGCAAGCGCTACCACCAAGTGTCCACCGACGAGGTTTACGGGTCGCTCGGCACCGAGGGATTCTTCACCGAGAAGACACCCTTGTGCCCCCACAGCCCCTATTCGGCATCGAAGACATCGGCCGACATGATTGTCATGGCATACCGCGACACCTATCACATGCCTGTCACCATCACCCGATGCTCCAACAACTACGGGCCTTATCATTTCCCGGAGAAACTGATTCCGCTTATCATCAACAACATACTGGAGGGCAAGCAGCTGCCTGTCTACGGTGAAGGTACCAATGTGCGCGACTGGCTCTATGTGGAAGACCACTGCAAAGCGATAGACCTGGTGGTGCGCGAGGGACGCGAAGGAGAGGTGTACAATGTAGGCGGACACAACGAGATGCGCAACATAGACATCGTGCGCCTGATCATCAAGACCATCCACGACATGATGGAAGCCGACAAAGACCTGCGGCAGGTGCTCCGCAAACGTGAGACGGACAGCGACTCCGGCGAGCTGCGCATAGACTGGATCAACGACAGTCTCATCACACATGTGGCAGACAGACTCGGACACGATCAGCGCTACGCCATAGATCCGACCAAGATCAAGGAAGAACTGGGCTGGTACCCGGAGACACGATTTGCTGAGGGCATCGTGAAGACCATACGGTGGAACCTGGAGAACCAGACATGGATCAAAGAGGTGACATCGGGCGACTACCAGAAGTACTATGAAATGATGTACGGAAACAGAGGATAAAGACTTACCCTATCAAGATATGAAGAAAATCATGCTTTTAGGCTCAGGAGAACTGGGCAAGGAGTTTGTGATAGCCGCCAAGAGAGCCGGCCTGTATGTAATCGCGTGCGACCGCTACGACAATGCGCCTGCCATGCAGGTGGCCGACGAGCGGGAAATCTTCAGCATGCTCGACGGCGACGCACTCGAAGCCGTAGTGCGCAAGCATCGGCCAGACATCATCGTGCCGGAGATTGAGGCTATCCGCACCGAACGGCTCTTCGACTTTGAGCAGCAGGGCATACAGGTGGTGCCGAGCGCCAAGGCGGTGAACTATACCATGAACCGCCGCGCTATCCGCGACCTCGCCTCGCGCGAATTGGGACTGCGCACGGCACGCTATTTCTATGCCAAGACTTTTGAGGAGTTTAAGACTGCAGCCGACAGCATAGGTTTCCCCTGCGTGGTGAAACCGCTGATGTCGTCGAGCGGCCACGGTCAGAGCTATGTACACAATGATGACGAACTGGAGCAGGCCTTCCGCGACGCGATGGAGGGCAGCCGTGGAGATGTCAAGGAGGTAATCATCGAGGAATTCATCGACTTCGAGAGCGAATTTACCCTGCTCACTGTCACCCAGCAGCACGGTCCCACCCTCTTCTGTCCTCCTATCGGACATGTGCAGAAGGGCGGAGACTACCGCGAGAGCTGGCAGCCCTACCAGATAGCGCCGGAAGCGCTGCGCCAAGCAGAGCACATGGCAGACGAGGTGACGCGCGCACTGACGGGCTATGGTATCTGGGGCGTGGAATTCTTCCTCACCAAGCAGGGTGAGGTGATTTTCTCTGAACTGTCGCCGCGTCCGCACGACACGGGCATGGTGACGCTGGGCCACACCACCAACCTCAGCGAGTTTGAACTGCATCTGCGCGCCATCATGGGATGGCCCATCCCCGCCATCCATCTGGAACACGCCGGATGCTCAGCCGTCATCCTGTCGCCAATAGAAAGCCATGAGCCGCTGGACTACCAGCTTGCCGAGGCCTTGAGCGAGGACCGTACCCGCATCCGTATCTTTGGCAAGCCCGAAGCCCACGTCGGCCGCCGTATGGGCGTAACGCTCTGCTACGGAGAACTAAACGACAATCTGGATGCCCTGCGCGACAAAGCCAAACGTTTGGCAGCCACCATATTGGGCACCGACCCATATATGAAAAAGTAGAGAACCAACTGTCCCCTTGCTTCCTTTCTCATGATTGCGGGAAGCAAGGGGAAACCAACAAGAGAAAGATATGGAAACCAACAAGGAAATTACTTCCACCAACATACAGGACAAAGAGAACCGTGTGCCTATCTTCTCTCTCTCCAAAATCACCGATCCCCGCGGCAACCTCACGGTGGCCGAGCAATGGAAAGATGTTCCCTTTGCCATCAGAAGGGTTTACTGGACCTATGACATCCCTGCCGGAGAAAGCAGGGGCGGGCATGCCCACAAGCATTGCCGGGAATTTATCGTCGCGGTGAGCGGCTCTTTTTCTGTCACCCTTGACAACGGCAAGGAGCGGCATACCTACCTGCTCAACCACCCTTACCAGGGGTTATTCGTGGATAGGGGCATCTGGCGTACGCTCGACGATTTCTCCTCGGGTGCCGTCTGTCTGGTATTGGCGGAAGACGAGTTTGACGAGAGCGACTACATCTATGACTATCATGAGTATGAGGAACACGTGCAATGTTTGAGATAAGACGATACCATACTGCCGACCAACCCCTATGGGACGACTATGTAAGCAGGGCACGCAATGCCACGTTTCTCTTTTACCGTGCCTATATGGATTATCATGCCGACCGGTTTGAAGACTACTCGCTCTTGTTTTATAAAGGTAAAAGGCTCTATGCACTGCTTCCCGCGCACCGGATAGGGAAAGCACTCTACTCTCATTATGGACTGACATACGGCGGGCTGATTATGGATATCCATGTCACCATCGCCGATACATGTACGCTCTTCGAAGAACTGAACGCCTATCTCAAATCGCAAGGCTTTGAGCAGGTCGTCTACCGTCCCGTCCCATGGATTTACCACCGCCATCCCTCTGAAGAAGATCTCTATGCGATATTCTGGAAGTGTGGTGCACGACTGAAATTGCGGAATATCGGCACCACCATTTTCGTACAACAGCACCTGAAATGGCGGAAAGACCACCTGCGTAGGCTAAAGAAAGCCTTGGCCAACGGGGTGACCGTGGAGCGAAATGGAAGTATCGCCGATTTCTGGAAAATACTCACAGACAATCTGATGGAACGATTCCATGCCCAGCCGGTGCACACCCTGCAGGAGATACAGCTGCTCAAAAGCAGGTTTCCCGACAACATCATCCAATATAATGCTTATCGGGAGGGGCGCATTATCGGTGGATTGACTTTCTATATCACCCCACAGGTGATTCATGGCCAATACAGCGCCACCAATGATGAGGGAAAAAACTATGGAGCTATGGAAGCCATCTACGAGCAAGTGCTCAACCACGACTATCGCGATGTGGCGTATCTCGATTTTGGCACTTCCACCGAGCAACAGGGCGCATGGCTCAACGAGGGACTCATCGCGCACAAGGAAGGCTACGGCGGCCGCGGGGTGGTTTACGACACTTACGAATGGAACTTATGATTGACTATCTGAATCTACAAGCCATTACCGCCCAGCACATTACGGAAATAGAGCAAGCGATGGACGAGGTGGTGAAGAGTGGCTGGTACCTGCGTGGAGAAGCCACCCGAAGATTTGAGCAGCACTATGCCCAGTATATCGGAAGCCGCCATTGTATCGGATGCGGCAACGGGCTCGATGCGCTGACCCTCATCCTGCGTGCCTATATAGCGATGGGCAGGCTGCGTGAGGGCGACGAAGTGCTTGTACCGGCCAATACGTATATCGCCAGCATCCTCTCTATCACCGAGAATGGGCTCAAGCCCATCTTGGTAGAGCCCGACTTGCACACCTTGCAGATAGACGACAGCCTCATAGAATCCGCCATCACACCAAAGACGCGCGCCCTGATGATTGTACATCTCTATGGACGCTGCGCCTACACCGAAACCATCGGGCGTCTGTGCCAGAAATACCAACTATTGCTCATCGAAGATAATGCTCAAGCCCACGGATGCCGATATGGCGACCACCGTACGGGTGCGCTGGGCGATGCTGCCGCCCACTCTTTCTATCCCGGGAAAAACTTGGGGGCACTGGGCGACGCCGGAGCTGTGACCACCGATGATGACGAACTGGCCGAAAAGGTGCGCGCATTGGGCAACTACGGAAGCCAAACAAAATATCTGTTTGAATATAAAGGAAAAAACAGCCGCATGGACGAGATCCAGGCGGCCATATTGGATGTAAAACTCAAGTATTTGGATGCCGAAAACAAGCGGCGCAAGCAGATAGCCGAATACTACCTGTCGCACATCCACCATCCTCTCGTCACACTGTCCACCGCTGCAGACAGGGATAGCGTGTGGCATATCTTCCCCATCTTGTGCGAGCAAAGGGACCGTCTGCAGCAACACCTTGCCCAAACGGGCATAGAGACACTGGTGCATTATCCCATACCACCTCATCGGCAACCGTGCTATGCGGAGTGGCAGCATCTGTCACTGCCCGTAACCGAAACCATCCACCGCACGGAACTCAGTCTGCCCTGCCATCCCTGCCTCAGTGCTGAAGCCTGCACCCAAGTGGTCGAAGCCGTCAACAGCTATTGTCCATCAAACGGGAAGAGACCATAGAGCTCGGCATCGATGGTATCCGTGATTTTTTTGAAGTCATCGATGTTGCTCTCAAATTTCAGCGTGTCTCCATCCACAATCATCAATCGCCCCTTGTAGCCGGCAATCCACTCTTCGTAACGCTTGTTCAGGCCCTGCAGATAGTCTATGCGGATAGACTTCTCAAAATCCCTGCCCCGCTTCTGGATATGCGCCACCAGATTGGGGATAGAAGACCGGATGTAGATCATCAGGTCGGGCAACTTGACAAGCGACATCATGAGGTCAAACAGGTCTGTATAATTCTCGAAATCGCGGTCGCTCATCATCCCCATGTCATGCAGATTGGGCGCGAAGATACGGGCATCCTCAAAGATGGTGCGGTCCTGCACCACCGTTTCGGCACTTTTGGCAATTTCGACCACATCCCTGAACCGCTTGTTGAGGAAATAGATTTGCAGATTAAACGCCCACCGCTCCATATCGGCATAATAGTCGGCCAGATAAGGATTGTTGTCCACCGGTTCGAAGTGCGGATGCCAGCCGTATCGCTTGGCGAGCATCTTGGTCAGCGTAGTCTTGCCGCTGCCTATATTACCTGCTATCGCTATGTGCATATCTTATTTGTTTTCTACTTATCATCCATTATCACCATACGTCTCAAGGAGCAAAGGGCAATGCACCCAATCCCAGCGCCGTGTCTATCTGGTCCACCATCTCGGCAAAACATGATGGATTGTGCTCAAAATCCCGATCGTCTACATCTATCACCAGTACCTTCCCCCCATACTTATGAAAGATGAAATCCTCATAACGGTCGTTCAGATTGGTAAGGTATTCTATCTGCATAGACTGCTCACAGCTGCGTCCACGCCGCTGAATATTGGCCACAAGATGCGGAACCGAAGCCCGAAGATACACCATCAAGTCGGGATAGTGCACCACGGACATCATAGACTCAAACAGTTCCATATAGGTGGTATAGTCGCGCTCCGACAGATTGCCCATCGCGCGGTTGGTGGCCGTAAACACGTACACACCTTCGTAGATAGAGCGGTCCTGTACCACCGTGTCGGTGCTCCGACGAATGTCTAACAGGTCGCGGAAACGCTGCCGGAGAAAGAAGACCTCAAGATTGAACGACCATCGGGCGATGTCCTTGTAATAATCGTCCAGATACGGATTGTAGTCCACGGCCTCAAACCGCGGTGTCCAGCCATAATGCTTGGCCAACATCCTTGTGAGCGTGGTCTTTCCACTGCCTATATTGCCTGCTATTGCTATGTGCACCTTGCTTTCGTTTGGTTATTAGGCTACAAAGTTAACCAAATTATGGCTAAATCCCTATCCCCCACTCCTTATTTTTTTTAGTTTTTCCATCTGCGTTCGCCGATTAATGGCTACCTTTGCAGACTGATACATCACACAAAAAAGACATAAGACTATGACACCTACCGAATTAAGAAACAGCATGCTGGCAGAGAAACTCATCACACAGCTCAAACGCCGGCACTACGATGCCTACTACTGTCCCGACCGCGAGTCGCTGCTCGCAAAGATAGCCCAACTTATCCCAGAGGGGAGTTCCGTGGCATGGGGCGGCTCCATGTCTATCCGCGACACGGGTATCACCAAGATGCTCAAGGAAGGAAACTACGAGGTCTATGACCGCGAAGACGTGACCACTGCCGAGGATAAGCGCCGCATGTATCTCAAGGCATTCGACTGCCAATACTATCTGGCAAGTGTCAATGCCATGAGCGAGGACGGGCAGATGGTGAACATCGACGGCAACGGCAACCGTGTGGCTGCCATCACATGGGGACCAGAACACGTCATCTTGGTAGTGGGTCTCAACAAGGTTTGCCAGGATCTCGATGCGGCCATCAAGCGTGCACGTTCTACGGCTGCACCCGTCAACATGGCACGATTCCAGTTGCCCACTCCTTGCCAGACAGACGGCACATGCCACAACTGCCTGTCGCCCGACTCCATCTGCAACTACATCTCCATCCAGCGCATGAGCCATCCTGCTCACCGCCACATTGTGGTGCTCGTCGGTGAGAGTCTGGGATATTGAGAGACAAGTGGCGGTCACACAACTTGTCCGGCACTATAGCCACCTTACATTTTATAGACATCACGTTTACGGGTCCTAATCATGGCAATTGGCGCGCCAATTGCCATGATTAGGACCCGTAAACGTG
>SFKY01000041.1 GCA_004554665.1 Bacteroidales bacterium | reverse complement strand
CAAAGATTACCTGTCTGGCGACACATAAACATTACATAATACGTTCACACTCAGCAAAACAAAAGTAAACTATCGTTTTGCTCTCGCTTAATCACGGATTTGGTACGATTGACACGGCAAACAAACAGCAGTCAACAAAAAAGAAAGTTGACAACCGTTTGGATTATCCAAAGTTGACTTTGAATTATTAACCATCGTTGAATCCCTGATACTTAGAGCATACGAGAAACATCCGTGGTACAAGAACCCTGGTTTTAGTCGATTATCGAGCTATCGGCAAAGCCTTAAAATGACCTTCTATTGTCAGCTTGACTTGACAATCGGCAAAATGCCTCAAAATTGAAGGTTAAATAATCTTGATAAATCGTAAAATCTTGCACACCTAAGAAGGCTGGTTTTGCTCTGCAAAACTCTTAGATTTCCCATTTTTTGCTATTGCACTTTTTTGTACCGTTCAATTTTGGGAGTATCATGTTTCCATATGTGTTTCAGTTACTTGCAAAAGTTCAAAGCAATCATTCATGGAAGATAAACGTATTGGAAGCAGCAGTTGTGTCTGTTTTATTTTTACGACAACAGTGACAACCCAAACAACAACTGTCGGTATCGTTGTCTTAGTTGTCTCCGTTGTCGTTTATCATACTGAGCAGAGAATGTGACACGCTGCCAACTACTGCACCAGTTTATCTACGAAATAGGGAACCTGTCGGCGCCAGAAAGGCCAATCGTGATCCACATCATAGCCCCAATAGTCGAACCAGGCATTGTCTACGCCCTTCTCTTTGAGGATGCGGTCCATCTCGCGGGTGCTCCAGAGCAGGTCGTCTTCCCATCTGCCCTGTCCCACACAGAACACGATCTTGCTGCGACGGTATGCCTGCATCCACGGATGGTCTGACGGCATCTGCTGCAAGAAGTCCTGCGGAGAGTTTTCGTACACCAACCCGTCCATATACCCGTCGAATCCGTAAGAGGCATGGTACAATCCGCTCAACGCAAGCATACCGTTGAAAAGGTCGGGACGACGGAAGAAGAAGTTGGCCGCATGGAATCCACCCATCGAGCAACCCGTCGTGATAAACATCTGTTGGTCGTTTTGCTTGATATTGGGCAACAGTTCGTCGGTGACATACCTGAACCAGCGCTCATGCTGCTCGATACGCCAACGCTTGTCGCCATACTTATTGGACCAAGTCTCCCAATCGATGCCGTCTACACAGATTACCCTTATCCTGCCCGCCTCGATAAAAGGCGCAAGGACATCTATCATCTTATAGTTTTCCCAATCGTAGAATCGCCCGTCCTGACAAGGAAAAGCGAGAAAAGCCTGTCCGTCGTGGCCAAACACCTTGTACTCCATCTCGCGGGACAGGTTATGGCTCCACCACTTGTGATATTCTATATGCATGTCTTTATATTAAATATGTGTATTCGTGTCAATGGCTACCTCCGGTTGCAGGTATCGAAGAGGAAAGCATCGCGCTCCTCGGCCGTTCTGAAACGGGCGATGTAAGCCTGATCGCCCATCGCGCCGGAGAGCGCCTTGTCGATATGCGGACTCATCATCATGGCATAGCCATACTTCTGCAAGATGGCATCGTGGTCCATCACGTACTCCACATTGTCGCGCCTGCCTGCAAACACGCAGAAATAGTCGTCGTGCGGATCGGGGGTGGTACGATGGTCAAAGGCCACCATGTCTGCCCAGATCTTGAACATGGAGATGTTGTGGGCATAGTTGATCATGTCGGGCGTATAACCGCCGCCGGGCCGCATGTTGACCTCGAGCGCCACAAAGTCGCCCACCTCGCCCAGTCCGCGGTGGGCCTTGTTGAGACGGAAGAACTCCAAGTGCACGAAGCGCGACTTCACGCCGAAGGCAGCCACCGTACGGCGACCCCAGAAGCGGAGGTTCTCCGACATATTCTTCTCCACGTAATATGTGGAATCGAGATTGTTATTGACAATATCGGCAATGCTCGGCGGACAGACACACATCGACTCGACCAGCGGCTGCCCCTTGGAGTTGATGATGGCATCGTAGGTACAGATGTCGCCGGTCACAAACTCCTCGATGACATAGTTCTCTACCTGTGGGGTCTCTCTGAAGAATGCCTCCAGCGCCTCCACACTCTCCAGCTTGTGCGCGCCACCGGCACCCACGCCCACATCGGGCTTGGCAAACAGCGGGAAGCCCGCATCGACAGAGAAGCGCTTGGCAGCGTCTACACCCTCAGACGCCTTGATCTGGCGCGCCGTACGTATGCCGCCCTTCGCGTAATACTTCTTCATCTCCGACTTCTCCTTGAAAGCCTCTATACCGTCCAGTTTTACACCCGTGGTCACATTGAAGTCGGTACGCAGACGAGCGTCTACCTCCAACCAGAATTCATTGTTAGACTCCAACCAGTCGATACGCCCGTACTTCCAGGCATAATAGCCCACAGCACGATACATCTGGTCATAATCGGCGATACTGTCTACATGGTAGTACTCGGTGAGGGAGCGTCTGAGCTCCTCGCTCAGTCCGTCCTTAGGGGCGTCGCCGATTCCGAGAACACGGACGCCGTTTTTCTGCAATTCATCACAAAACTGCCAGTATTTCTCTGGAAAGTTTGGTGAAATAAATACAAAATTCTTCATAACAATCAAGATTTAAACAAATAATGCATCAGTTTGTTTGCAAAACTAACAAAAAAATATAACTTTGCAAACAAATTCGACAATTGATTTACAAATCGTGAACAAAATTTTTTAAAGATGAAATATTTCCTGACCAGCAGCCCAAGCGTTTCGATGGATGGTGCCATCAATCCGGCCAACGGTTTTTACGATAATCTGCGTCAAGCACTTTCCACTCCCATACGATGCCTTTTCGTCACCACACACCCCGACGATGCCGCATTCAGCGACCACTGCTCCGACTGCATGCGCCAAGCCTTCGAGGATGCGGGGATGGAGTTTGAGAGCTACGAACTGCTCGACCGCCGGTCGGCACCCCATACCAAGGAACTGGTAAGGCAGAGCAACCTCATCATCTTTGGTGGGGGACACGTGCCCACCCAAAACAGTTTCCTGCAAGAGGTACACATGACGCAGCTGCTGAAGCACTATCACGGAGTGGTGCTGGGCATCTCGGCCGGCAGCATGAACTGCGCCCGCATCGTCTACGCACAGCCCGAGGAACCGGGCGAAGCGCTGGACCAGAACTACGAGCGCTTCTTGCCGGGATTGGGACTCACCGAGGTTCAGATACTCCCCCACTACTATCTGTGCAAGGACCAGGAGGTGGACGGATTCAAGATCTACGACGAGATAGCCATCCCCGACAGCCTGAAATCCAAGCACCGCTTCTATGTGTTCCCCGACGGCACCTACCTGTACGGAGACAACGGCAACGAGACCATCTACGGCGAATTTTACGTGATAGAAAACGGCGTGATGCGCAAAGTGGCCAACGACGGCCAGCAGATGGGATTGCCCTTCGTATAGGACTATCGGCCCAGACACCCCACTCTCCCACCCTCATCGGCCTGTTTGCAGACCGTACAGCAGATGCAGTACGGCCGTATTCCAACTGCCATACGCCCGTACACCAACTGCCGTACGGGCGTATGGCAGTTGGTGTACGGTCTCTATATGCCACCCCAGAGAGGCACAGACAGCCCCTTACGCACGCATGCACGTACACAATCATGAAATAATTGTGCATAAGAATAAGGAAATGGGCAACATTTTTTCGGCAATCTTAGCCTATGTTCTGAAAAAAAATCGTAACTTTGCAAAATGGAAATGGCAAACACTGTTTCCTTATCGATAATTATCATTAAATAACGTTATAGATTTTATGAATTTCACTTTGTTGATTACCGTTTTGCTAACGGCTGTTACCTTGGTGGTGGCTGCATACGTCATCGCGAAGCTCATCGGTCCGCGCTCGTACAACCCAGTGAAAGGCGAACCCTTCGAGTGTGGTGTCCCCACACGCGGCAGTTCTTGGCTGCCCGTGCATATCGGATACTACCTGTTTGCCATTCTCTTCCTGGTGTTCGACATCGAGACCATGTTTCTCTATCCTTGGGCAGTCGTAGTTAAGCAGTTTGGTGCGATGGCTTTGGTAAGCATCGGATTCTTCCTGCTGGTACTTGTATTTGGCTTGGCTTATGCCTGGCGGAAAGGAGCGTTGGAATGGAAGTAAGAAAGCCTAAAATCAAAGCACTCCCCTACGAGGAGTGGAAAGACAACAGCACGCTGGAGAAAATGGCTGACGAGCTGAACGAGGGCGGTGTAAACCTGGTGCTCGGCAATCTGGACCAGCTCATCAACTGGGGACGCAGCAACTCGCTGTGGTCTCTGACGTTTGCCACATCGTGCTGCGGTATCGAGTTTATGGCCGTGGGATGCGCGCGCTACGACTTCTCACGCTTCGGTTTTGAGGTTACGCGCAACTCACCACGTCAGGCCGACCTGATCATGTGCGCCGGTACTATCACCAGCAAGATGGCTCCTGCCCTGAAACGTCTGTACGACGAGATGGCCGAGCCCAAATATGTGATAGCTGTAGGCGGCTGCGCCATCTCTGGCGGCCCTTTCAAGGGCAGTTACCACGTGGTGAAAGGCATCGACGAGATTGTGCCCGTGGATGTGTACATCCCCGGATGTCCTCCGCGTCCGGAGGCCATCCTCTATGGTATGATGCAGCTGCAGCGCAAGGTGAAAATCGAGAAATTCTTCGGTGGCGCCAACCACAAGCAGAACGCTGAGGAGCGCCTGCTCGGCAAGAGCAACGAGGAACTGATATTCGAGAACAAGCTGGGCATCTCTGTCGAGGAGACCAAGCAGGCGCGTGCCGCCGCTGCCAAACCTGCACCCGCTGCCAAGCCTGCTGCCGCCAAGAAGCCTGCCATCGTAGTGGAGAAGGCTCCGTCCAAGGCAGAGGTGGAGAAACTGGGCAAGGAGATAGACGAGCTGGCCGCAAAGGCTCCCGCCGCCAAGCCCGAAGCTAATAATAATAAATAAGGTAGGGAAAGATGAAATTAACTAACAAAGAATTCGGTTTTGAGAACTTTGCCTCGGAGATGGCAAAGCTGAAGAATGAGCAGCATTTCGACTACCTTGTTACCATTATCGGCGAGGATTTCGGCGAAGAGGGACTCGGATGTATCTACATTCTGGAAAACACAGACAACCATGAGCGCACCAGCGTGAAGCAGATGGCCAAGACCGTGGACGGAGAGGCCGTGCTGCCCACTGTATGCGGACTGTGGAAGATAGCCAACATACTGGAGCGCGAGGTGTTCGACTTCTACGGCATCAAGTTCCTGGGGCATCCCGACATGCGCCGCCTGTATCTGCGCAACGACTTCAAGGGCTATCCCCTGCGCAAGGACTATGACATGGCTTCCAACGGCTACTCGCTGGAGGATGATGTGGAGAACGACTTCGGCTACGAGTATGCCATCGACAAGCACGGCAAGCTCACCGCCAAGCAGAACAAACTGTTCACAGACGAAGAGTTTGTCATCAACATCGGCCCGCAGCACCCCTCTACTCATGGTGTGCTCCGCTTGCAGACCGTGCTCGACGGAGAGACCATCAAGCGTATCTATCCCCATCTGGGCTATATACACCGCGGTATCGAGAAGATGTGCGAATCGTACACCTATCCGCAGACCCTGGCGCTGACAGACCGTATGGACTATCTGAGCGCGATGATGAACCGCCACGCGCTGGTGGGCGTTATCGAAGAGGCTATGGGCGTGGAGTTGACAGACCGTATCAAGTACGTGCGTACCATCATGGACGAGCTGCAGCGTATAGACTCGCACCTGCTCTATCTGGGCTGTTGCGCGCAGGACTTGGGTGCCCTTACGGCATTCCTCTACAACATGCGCGACCGCGAGCACGTGCTCAACGTGATGGAGGAGACCACCGGTGGACGACTGATACAGAACTACTACCGTATCGGAGGTCTGCAGGATGACATCGATCCCAACTTTGTGAAGAACGTGAAGGATCTCGTGGCTTACCTGCGCCCGATCATCCAGGAGTATCTGGACGTATTCGGCGACAATGTCATCACTCACCAGCGTTTCGAGAACATCGGTGTGATGGACAAGGAGAACATCATCAGCTACGGCGTGACAGGATGCTCGGGTCGTGCGAGCGGCTGGAAAAACGATGTGCGCAAGAACCATCCTTACGATATGTATGACAAGGTAGAGTTTGAGCAGGTAACCCGCGACACATGCGACAGCATGGCCCGCTATATGAACCGTATCGACGAGCTCTATCAGAGCCTGCACATCATCGAGCAGCTGATCGACAACATCCCAGAGGGCGACTTCTATGTGAAGCAGAAGCCTATCATCAAGGTGCCCGAGGGACAGTGGTACTTCTCATGCGAAGGCTCGCGTGGCGAGATTGGTGTCTACCTCGACAGCCGTGGCGACAAGAGCCCGTACCGTCTGAAGTTCCGCCCGATGGGACTCAACCACGTTGCCGCTATGGACGAGATGCTACGCGGAGAGAAGATAGCCGACCTCATCACAACGGGTGCGGCGCTCGACTTCGTGATACCCGACATCGACCGCTAAAGCGACAACAGAATCAGATAATCATAAAGAATTAACCAATAAGAATTAAACAAATGTTTGATTTCTCTATAGTAACAAATTGGATAGACCAACTGTTGCGACAGACATTGGGTCTGTGCGACTTCTGGACCATCCTGATAGAGTGCGTGCTGGTCGGCGTGGGTATTCTTACTGCCTATGCGCTGATAGCTATCGTACTGATTTTCATGGAGCGTAAGGTCTGCGCGTACTTCCAGTGCCGTATAGGTCCGGTGCGTGTGGGTTTCTGGGGTACGCTTCAGGTGTTTGCCGACGTGCTGAAGATGCTCATCAAGGAGATCTTTGTGGTAGAAAAGGCCGACAAACTGCTCTATTGCATCGCCCCGCTGCTCGTGATTGCCGCTTCGGTGGGTACCTTCTCGTTCCTTCCTTGGAACAAGGGCATGCACATCCTCGACTTCAATGTGGGCATCTTCCTCCTTACCGCCATCAGTTCGATTGGTGTTTTGGGCGTATTCCTTGCCGGTTGGGGTTCCAACAACAAGTATTCGGTGGTATCGGCCATGCGTGGCGCCGTACAGATGATCTCTTACGAGATGTCTCTGGGCTTGTGCCTCATCTGTGCCGTGGTGCTCACCGGCACCATGCAGATGAGCGGCATCGTAGAGGCCCAGACCGGTCCTTGGAAGTGCCTGCTCATTCAGGGACACGTGCCTGCCATCCTGGCTTTCCTCGCCTTCTTGGTGGCCGGTAACGCTGAGGCCAACCGTGGTCCATTCGACTTGGCCGAGGCCGAGAGCGAGCTTACCGCCGGTTACCATACCGAGTATTCGGGTATGGGTTTTGGGTTCTACTATCTGGCAGAGTACCTCAACCTGTTTGTCATCTCGGGTATCGCCAGCGGCGTGTTCCTCGGCGGATGGGCTCCCATCAACATCGGTGTGGAGGCTTTTGACAACTTGATGAACCTCATCCCCGGAATCGTATGGTTCTTCGCCAAGACTTTCTTCATCGTCTGGATTCTCATGTGGGTACGCTGGACATTCCCCCGTCTGCGTGTGGACCAGATTCTGAAGCTGGAGTGGAAGTACATCATGCCCCTGATGCTCTGCGTGCTGGTGCTCACTACCCTGTGCGCCGCTATGGGATGGATTATTTAATAAACCAATGTTCGATTAACTATATTATAAGATATGTCTAATTCATATTTCGGTGAGATAGGAGCTGCTGTCAAGACACTCGCCGTCGGCATGAAAACCACTCTGAAGGAGTATTTCACACCGAAGAGCACGGAGCAGTATCCTGAAAACCGCAAGACCACACTGCACGTAAGTGCCCGCCACCGCGGCCGTCTGGTGTTCAAGCGCGACGAGAACGGTGCCAGCAAGTGTGTAGCTTGTACGATGTGCGAGAAAGCCTGCCCCAACGGCACCATCAAGATTGTTTCAGAGATGGTGGAGAATCCTGAGACAGGCAAGAAGAAACGCCAGTTGGTGGACTATCAGTATGACATGGGCGACTGCATGTTTTGCCAGCTCTGTGTCAACGCCTGCAACTTCGACGCCATTGAGTTTGTCAACGACTTCGAGAATGCCACCTTCGACCGTAAGCAACTGGTGCTGCACCTCGACAAGGAAGTTTATGAGGGCGGAAGCCTCCCCAACCTCTTGGATGGCGGCGCTCCCCTGACCATAGGTAAGTTTAACACTAAAACCAAGTAAATAGATTATGGCAAATATCGTAATGTTTTGTATTCTGGCCGTAGTCATTCTTGGCTCGGCCATCCTGTGTGTGCTCACCAAGCGCATCATGCGGGCAGCCACCTACCTCATGTTTGTACTCTTCGGTATCGCCGGCATGTACTTTCTGTTGGACTACACCTTCCTCGGTGCCGCCCAGATCGCCGTTTATGCAGGTGGTATCACCATGATGTTCATCTTTGCTATCCAGCTGGTCAGCAAGGATGCGCTGCAAGGACTCAAGGAGCGCTTCAAGGGTTCCCGCATCGCTGGCGGTGCCCTGATTTCTGTCATCGGACTGGCTACGATACTGGTAGTCTATATGAAGAACCAGTTTATCAACGCCGCTACCGAAGTGGCTGACGTAGAACTGCCGATGGAGCAGATTGGTACAGCCCTCGTAGGTTCAGAGAAATATCAGTATGTACTTCCCTTCGAGCTCATCTCAGTATTCCTGCTGGCATGTATCATCGGAGGCATCATGATTGCAAGAAAGGAGGACGACAAATGATTCCCGTAGAGTGTTATCTCGTGCTTAGCGCACTGCTGTTCTTCATCGGAGTGTTCGGATTTGTCACCCGCCGCAACCTGGTGGCCATGCTCATCTCCGTGGAGCTCGTATTGAATTCAGTAGACCTCAACTTCGCAGTGTTCAACCGCCTGCTCTTCCCCGGACAATTGGAAGGCTTCTTCTTCACATTGTTCTCCATCGGCGTGAGTGCGGCAGAGACGGCTGTGGCGTTGGCTATAATTATCAATGTTTACCGCAACTACCACAGTGACCAGGTGAACAGTATTGAAAACATGAAATTCTGATAGCAATGTATAGTTACACATTTTTGATACTACTTCTGCCGCTCCTGAGCTTCTTGGTACTGGGCCTCTGCGGCATGAAGATGTCGCACAAGTCGGCAGGCCTCATCGGAACCACCTCGTTGGGTCTGGTCACCCTGCTTTCTTATGCCACAGCGTTCTGCTATTTCACGGCCGACCGCTGTGCAGACGGTTCGTTCGCGACCATCGTGCCTTTCAACTTTACCTGGTTGCCGATGGGCAGTCTCAACTTCGACCTCGGTATCATGCTCGACCCGATATCGGTGATGATGCTCATCGTCATCTCCACTGTCAGTCTGATGGTACACATCTATTCGTTCGGCTATATGCACGGTGAGAAAGGTTTCCAGCGCTACTATGCGTTCCTTTCGCTGTTCACCATGTCCATGCTCGGCCTTGTGGTAGCCACCAACATCTTCCAGATGTACCTCTTCTGGGAGCTTGTGGGTGTGAGCTCTTATCTGCTCATCGGCTTCTATTATCCGCTGCATGCTGCCGTAGCCGCTTCGAAGAAGGCATTTATCGTGACACGTTTTGCCGATATGTTCTTCCTTATCGGTATCCTCATTTTCGGTTATTATACCCAGTCGTTCAGCTTCTCATTTGTAGAGAATCTGCAGATGGCTTCTACCGCGACACCGTTTATCCCTGTCGACGTGGCCAAGGCAGTGGCTGCCGGCGGCTTCATCCTGCCTACCGCGCTTGTACTGATGTTTATCGGTGGAGCCGGTAAGAGCGCCATGTTCCCGCTGCACATCTGGCTGCCCGATGCTATGGAAGGTCCTACGCCTGTCAGCGCGCTCATCCACGCTGCCACGATGGTGGTTGCCGGTGTATTCCAGATAGCCCGTCTCTTCCCGTTGTGGATTGAGTATGCCCCCGGGCAAATGAGCATCGTGGTCTACATTGGTGTATTCACCGCATTCTATGCTGCTGCAGTGGCTTGTGCCCAGAGCGATATCAAGCGTGTGCTCGCTTTCTCCACCATCTCGCAGATTGCCTTCATGATGGTAGCCTTGGGCGTATGTCTGCCCGGACATCATGGTGCAGTGATCGACAACCACGGCTCACTCGGCTACATGGCCTCCATGTTCCACCTGTTCACCCACGCCATGTTCAAGGCTTGCCTCTTCCTTGGCGCCGGATGTATCATCCACGCCGTCCATTCGAATGAGATGTCGGCCATGGGAGGCTTGCGCAAGTATATGCCCGTGACCCATGTCACCTTCCTCATCTCCTGTCTGGCCATTGCCGGAATTCCTTTCTTCTCCGGCTTCAGTTCTAAGGACGAGATTATCACTGCCTGCTTCGCTTACAGTCCTGCTGTGGGATGGATCATGACAGGTGTTGCCGCCATGACGGCCTTCTACATGTTCCGTCTCTACTACGGAATATTCTGGGGCACAGAGAACAAGGAACTCCATGCGCACCACACACCGCACGAGGCACCGCTGACGATGACCATTCCTCTGATCGTATTGTGTGTCATCACCGTAGGCGTGGGTATCTATACCACATTGGCCGGTTTCTTGGGTTGGGGAGGCAGCTTCGGCAGCTTCGTGACAGCCTCTGGACAGGACTACACGATACATTTCGACATGCAAGTGGCCCTCACCAGCACGGTGATTGCCATCATCAGCATCGCTTTGGCCACCTATATCTATAAAGGTGAGAGCCAGCCCATTGCTGACAGACTCTACAAGACGTTCCCGCGTCTGCACCGCGCAGCCTACAAGCGTTTCTACATGGACGAGGTATATCAGTTTGTCACCCACAAGATTATTTTCAATCTGGTATCCAAACCCATTGCTTGGTTCGACCGCAGAGTTATCGATGGCACGATGAACTTCATGGCTTGGGGAACCCAGGAGGCAGGCGAGACCATCCGTCCGTGGCAGAGCGGCGACGTTCGCCAGTATGTCATCTGGTTCCTCACCGGCAGTGTTGCCATATCATTAATTCTTCTTTGTATTTAGAGCATTCACATCATGAGTATATTAACATTATTCGTAGTCATCCCCGTCCTGATGCTGCTTGGCCTCTGGTTTGCCAAGAATCTCGGACAGGTGCGTGGTGTTATGGTAGCCGGTGCCAGTGCACTTCTGATACTGGCCATATGGCTTACCGTCACCTTCATCCAGATGCGTCATGCAGGCAACACCGACCCCATGCTGTTCACTTACAGCGCCCCTTGGTTTGCCCCGCTCAACATTGCCTACAGCGTAGGAGTCGACGGCATCTCCGTAGTAATGATTCTCCTTTCGGCCATCATCGTGTTTACCGGCACGTTTGCCTCCTGGCAGGCCATGTCCCAGCACAAGGAGTATTTTCTCTGGTTCACCCTGCTGAGTACAGGTGTCTTCGGCTTCTTCATCTCCACCGACATGTTCACCATGTTCATGTTCTACGAGGTAGCCCTCATTCCCATGTACCTGCTCATCGGCGTATGGGGAACGGGAGCCAAGGAGTATGCAGCCATGAAGCTTACCCTGATGCTCATGGGCGGTTCTGCCCTGCTCATCATCGGCATCCTGGCCATCTACTTCTTCAGCGGAGCCACTACCATGAACGTGAATGAGATTGCCGCAATGGCCAACATCCCCGAGGAGGTGCAGACCATCTTCTTCCCCTTCCTCTTTATCGGATTCGGAGTGCTCGGCGCCTTGTTCCCATTCCACACATGGTCACCCGACGGTCACGCCAGTGCGCCCACAGCAGTATCTATGCTCCATGCAGGTGTGCTCATGAAGCTTGGAGGATACGGCTGTTTCCGCATTGCCATGTACCTCATGCCAGGCGCACTCGACACGTGGGCACCGTTCTTCCTGGTGCTGACCACTATCTCTGTGGTTTACGGAGCGCTCTCTGCCTGTGTACAGACAGACCTCAAGTACATCAATGCCTATAGTTCTGTCTCCCACTGCGGTATGGTGCTCTTTGCCCTCTGCATGCTGACCCAGACAGCCATCACTGGTGCTGTGATCCAGATGCTTTCACATGGATTGATGACCGCCCTCTTCTTTGCGGTGATCGGTATGATTTACCACCGTGCCGGCACCCGTGACGTGCGCTATCTTGGCGGCCTCATGAAGGTGGTGCCCTTCTTGGCAGTGTCTTACGTGGTTGCCGGTTTGGCCAACCTCGGATTGCCTGGATTCTCTGGCTTTGTGGCTGAGATGAGCATCTTTGTGGGCTCGTTCCAGAATGCCGACATGTTCCACCGTGTGGCCACCATCATCGCTTGTACCTCCATCGTAGTGACAGCGGTTTATATCCTCCGCGTAGTAGGCAAGATTCTGTTCCAGAAGATTCCCAATCCCGAGTTCCTCAAGCTCACCGATGCCACATGGGACGAGCGGATAGCCGTTGCCGGCCTCATATTCTGCGTGGCAGGTCTCGGTTCTGCCCCTTTCTGGGCACAGGAGATCATCTACGATGCCGTAGGTCCCATCATCCGCCACATAGGAGATTTCGCCACTATCGCCCAACTGTAATGTCTAACGATATTAAGCATCAGAAAAAATGAATATAGATTATAGTCAGTTTTTAAATATGATACCAGAGGTCACCCTGATGGCCGTACTGGTGATCGTCTTCATTGCAGACTTCCTGACGGCTCCCCGTGTGGCAGCTGTCAAGGTGGCTGAGGGCGAGACATTCAAGAATCCGCGCGGGTGGTTCAACTGCCTGGTGTGCGCGCTCTTGCTTGCCCATTTGCTCATCAACATCGGCAGCACTCCCGAGGCCACCACGTTCTCGGGCATGTATATCACCAACGGCCCCATCGGAGTCATCAAGACCATCCTCGCCTTTGGTACGCTGATCGTGCTCATTCAGAGCCGAGAGTGGATGAGCCGTCCCGACACCTTCTTCAAGGAGGGAGAGTTCTATCTGCTCACCCTCTCCACGCTGTTGGGTATGAACTTCATGGTAAGTGCCAACCATTTCCTTCTGTTCTTCCTCGGTCTGGAGCTGGCATCCGTACCGATGGCCTGCCTTGTGGCACTCGACAAGTACCGCCACAACTCAGCGGAAGCAGGTGCCAAATTTATCATCACCGCTACCTTCTCTTCGGGTGTGATGCTGTATGGCATCAGCCTGCTCTATGGAGCCACCGGCACCCTCTATTTTGAGGATATGGCAGCCGCCCTCACCGCCACCCCGCTCACCATCGTGGGCATGGTATTCTTTTTCAGCGGTCTGGGCTTCAAGCTCTCCCTCGTACCCTTCCACTTCTGGACAGCCGACAGCTACCAGGGAGCACCCACTACCGTCACGGGCTATCTCTCCGTCGTTTCCAAGGGAGCCGCAGCCTTTGCCCTGTGCGCCATCCTGATGAAAGTGTTTGCCTCTATGGTAGACTATTGGCAGTACATGCTCTTCATCGTGATAGTACTCTCCATCACGGTAGCCAACCTCTTCGCCATCCATCAGAAAGACCTGAAGCGCTTCATGGCCTACAGTTCTATCTCACAGGCGGGCTACATCGTGCTGGCCATTGTAGGCAACGGCGCGATGAGTGCCAGCGCGCTCAGTTTCTACGTATTGATTTACATCGCTGCCAACATGGCTGTCTTCACCATCATCTCTTCTATTGAGGAGCACAATGGTGGCCGTGTGGATATGGACAGCTACAACGGACTTTACCAGACCAATCCACGTCTGGCGTTTCTGATGACGCTCGCCCTTTTCTCTCTGGGCGGCATCCCGCCGTTTGCCGGAATGTTCTCCAAGTTCTTCGTGTTCATGGCAGCCGTAGAGAGCGCCGACATCTGCACCACCGTGGGCGCACTGGCCTACAGCGTGGTATTCATCGCCCTCATCAACACGGTGATTTCGCTGTACTACTATCTGCTCATCGTCAAAGCCATGTACATCAAGCCCAACAGCAGTCCGCTGCCCAACTTCAAGAGTGCCACCAGCACCAAGTTGGCGCTTGCAGTCTGCACAGCCGGCGTGATACTCTTTGGCGTTTGCTCGATGGTTTATCACTGGATTGCCTTGGCATAAACCTACAGCTGTCTCATGATTGACAGCGAACCAATAGCAAAACATCATGATCGAAGCCCTGCGATGCCACATCGTGGGGCTTCTACTTAATACGACCACAGACACACACAAACATTATGAACAGGTTATGGCTATGCAGTATCGCCTGCACGCTATGCATCCCTACACATGCCCAGCAACACACCACGTGGGAAAGCTATATCGAGCAAAACGCACTGTCGGAGGAGGTGGAATCCACCTCGTTGGAAGATCTCTACGACGAATTGGCCGAACTGGCCGCCTCGCCCATCAACCTCAATACCGCCACCCGTGAGCAGCTGGAGCAGCTCCCCTTTCTCACCACCACCCAAATCAATGACCTCATGCAGCACCTCTACCGTGTGGGAACCATCCGCACATGGGGCGAGCTCATCATGGCCGACGTCATAGACCCACAAACCTTGCGCCTGTTGCAGAGTTTCACCTACCTCGGCGAAGTCCCCGAATCGCACCGTAGCCTCTCATGGCAACAGCTCGCCCATTACGGCAAGCACGAGACCGTGGCTTACTGCAAGATACCCTGCTATGAGCGGCGGGGAGACACCCAGGCCTATCTGGGACAGCCCTACAAGCACTGGCTGCGCTACACCTACAGCTATGGACAAGATGTGAAAGTGGGCGTAGTGGGCGCACAAGATGCCGGCGAGCCCTTTTTCCAGGCTCCCAACGGCGGCGGATACGATTATTACTCCTTCTTCGTACAGCTCCGCAACCGCCGTTGGCTCCGCTCATTGGTCGTGGGACGTTACCGCATACGGTTGGGAGCCGGACTGGTGCTCAATACCAACTACCGCTACGGCAAACAGACCGCGCTCGACCTGCTCACCCGCACCTCCACACAACTGACCGGCCACAGCTCACGCTCCGAGGCCAACTATCTGCAGGGCGCAGCCGCCACCTTCGCGCTGTCACGGCATATCGACCTCACCGCCTTTGCCTCCCACCGTGCCATCGACGCCACCC
This sequence comes from Bacteroidales bacterium, assembly GCA_004554665.1. Lineage (GTDB taxonomy): Bacteria > Bacteroidota > Bacteroidia > Bacteroidales > Bacteroidaceae > Prevotella. The sequence continues at coordinate 4,592 of SFKY01000041.1, read as the reverse complement.
TCAATGCCGACTCCACCACCGTCGCCACCCTGCTCCGCACAGGCTACCACCGCACCCAGAGCGAGATAGACCGCAAGCACAACACCCGTCAGACGCTCGCCGGTGCCCATACCGCCCTCCACTACGGAGCCCTGCACGTGGGACTCACCGCCCTATACACCGCTTTCGACCGCCCCTTGGCACCCGACACCCATACCCTCTACCGCCGCCATGCCCCAAGCGGCAGCCATTTTTACAATCTCGGCCTCTCTTACGCCTATACCTCCGGACGGTTCTCGATGAGTGGCGAGACCGCCACCGACGACCACCATGCCGTGGCCACCCTCAACCAGGTGTCCTTCGCCCCCACCTCGCGCCTCTCGCTCATGGCCGTACAGCGCTTCTACAGCTACCGATACCATGCCCTCTTTGGCCGCAGTTTCGGTGAGAACACCGAGGTCACCAACGAGAGCGGCATCTACATCGCCGCCCGATGGCATGCCGCGCGCCACCTCCAACTCACTGCCTATACCGACTATGCCTACTTCCCCTGGCCGCGCTATGGCACCTCACAGTCCTCGCACAGTTGGGACCACTCGGCATCGGCCCTCTACACCCGGGGCCGTCTCACGTGGCAACTCCGTTACCGCGTCAAGACACGACAGCAAGACAACCCATCGCACACCGCCCTCATCAGCCACACCACACACCGCCTGCAGACTTACCTCAACACCCGATGGGGCAGCATCGAGGCCAAGACGCAGGCGCAAGTGGTCTACAGCCGTCACGACACCGACAGCTGGGGCTACACCGTCGGCCAACAATTGGGCTACCGGCACGGCGATTTCCATCTCTGGGGCTCCCTCTCCTATTTCCACACCCACGATTACGACAGCCGCATCTACAGCTACGAGCGCGGCATGCGCTACACCTTCTCCTATCCCTCCTTTTACGGTCACGGCATCCGTTACACGCTGCTGGCCACGGTGCCACTTGCCCGCCGTCTCACGCTCACCGCCAAGGCCGGCATCACCGATTATTTCGACCGCGACCACATCTCCTCCGGCCAGCAGCAGATAGACCGCAGCTCGCAGACCGATATAGAGCTGCAGCTGCGTATGCGATTCTGAGTGAGGCGATGTGGGGTGCTGCTCGGCCTTGTCTCTCTTGTGGATGGATGCCCTCACCCTATCCCTGCCCTCCGTCGCCAATCACAGATTAGCGACGGAGGGCAGGGATAGGGTGAGGGCACCACAGAAAAAAACCAAATTTTGCGCAAACTTACTACCAATATATAGCACACCTCATACATATATAGGCGATAGCTTGTATATATGCCCTGAAAACACTACCTTTGTAAAAACATATACACACACTCTATCATTGTTACACGTATGCAACGTATCGTCTACATCGATTACCTGAAGGCATTCGCCATCTTTCTGGTCATCCTCGGCCACACCATCCAGCAGACCGCCGCACACGACGCGCTCTTCAGCCGTCTCTTCGCCATCATCTACTCCTTCCACATGCCGCTCTTCATGGCCATCAGCGGCTATTTCCTGCAGCGCGTGCTCGACAAGGGGATGCGCTCTTTTCTCATCCACCGCTCTCGCCAGCTGCTGCTGCCCGTCCTCTCGTTTGCCACAGTGGTGTTTGCCTGCCGTGCGCTCGGCTGGTTCGATGTCACCGAAGGCAAGACCTTCTGGGGGTATCTCGGCGGCGGCGACATGTGGTTCCTCAAGACCCTCTTCGCCTGCACCCTCATCGCCCTGGTCTCGCGTCTCCTCTTCCGCCGCACGCTCATCGCGGCCCTGCTGCCCAGCACCGTGCTCATGCTCGTGTCGCGCGTGGGGCTGGCCAAGCTCCTCCCCTACCTCTGGCTGGGCTATGCGCTGCACCGCTACCACCACCACTTGGAGCGCCATGCACGCACCATCGCCATCGTGTGCGGCGTGGTGCTGGCCATCGCCCTGCCCCATTGGCAGCTGGAGTACGACTTCCCCTATTACAAGGCCATATCCCTCTCCCACGGGTTCCACCTCTCGCTCCCTCATCTGGGCATCATCCTCTTCCGCACCCTTGTCGGCACCGCGGGCTGTCTCCTGTGCTTCGCCCTCTTCTCCCTGCTCTCCCACACCGGCACCTCGACCGTGGCCCGCTTCTTCCACCGGGCAGGCACACGCACCCTGGGCATGTATTGCCTGCAGATCTATCTGCTCGAAGACCTGCTGCACTATCTCCACTTCATGCCCCAGAACCGCATGGTGCTCCTTGTTGCCGTGCCTGTCATCGCCGTGGCCGAGTGGCTGCTCTGCGACGGCATAGCGCTGCTCATGGAGCGAAACCGTGTCACCGCTCTCCTCTTTCTGGGGCAGTGGAGGAAGAAATAGCGTGAGGCTCTGCAAGATCTCACGCCCCCCACACACATGGTCCAGAGCTAAAGGTGGCGTTTACGGAGCCTAAACGCCATGATTAGCGCGCCAAAGGTGGCATTTAGCTTGCGCAAGTGCTGCCTGTGGCCAAGTAGCTATACTACATGCGGCGAACGTAAAAGACTGTCAAACTATGGACGAAACCATACGGAGATTTTTATTGAATTAAATTTTTATTCAGAAAAATTCCATTTTTATTTGTAGTTTGAAAAATATTGTTTACATTTGCAGCGATTTATTACAACGAGAAAGAAACCTATCGGAGATGTTTTTAGACTATTTTTCACAGCAGGCTCTTCAAGAACTGCATCGCTACAGAGCTGTGATGTTCAGTCCCACATTTTAGTGATAGCAGAAAACTATCGCTAAACGTTCTTGTTTTATAGAGAGTTGCCGCCAGACAGGCAACACTCTGTCCCATGTATTATTTCTTACGCGGTAGGTTACTGCTATTCGTGTATGACCGGTTACAGGATTGGTCAGGATATGCCAGACGGTCGTACGAGATAGAAATTAGAGACAGAGAATTCAAATCAAAAATAGATAGACTTATTACTTAGTGTTTATGAAGAAAATTGTTTTTTTATTCATGTCCATAGTGTTGGCATGCAGCACTATGGTTGCTCAGACCTTTCAAGTGAAGGGTGTGGTCATCGACGAGAACAACGAACCCATCGTCGGTGCAGCTGTCATGGTGAAAGGCTCCCAGCGAGGTAGTTTATCAGATGTAGACGGCGGCTTCGTGCTGAACAATGTCAAGCAGGGAGAAAAACTTGTCGTCTCATACGTAGGTATGAAGACGAAGACAGTGGACGCCAAGACCTCTATGCGTATTATGTTGGAGACAGACAACAAAGTGCTTGACGAAGTGATTGTTGTTGCCTTCGGTGAACAGAAAAAGTCGTCTTTCACGGGTTCTGCTGGTTTGGTGGGCTCCGACAAGATAGCGGAGCGTCAGGTAAACAATGTTGTAGATGCCTTGAATGGTCAGGTGGCAGGTGTACAGATGTATAACAGTTCGGGCGATCCTGCTTCCACGCCTACTATTCGTATTCGAGGCATCAGCAGTATCAATGCCGGAAAAGACCCCTTGATTGTGGTGGATGGTGCACCGTTCAATGGTTCATGGTCTGACATCAACCCTGCCGATGTAGCGTCGATGACGGTATTGAAGGATGCCGCCTCCAATGCCCTGTATGGTGCGCGTGGTGCGAATGGTGTAATCATGATTACGACCAAAAACGCCCAAAAGGGAAAGGCTGTTGTAACCTTAGATGCCAAGTGGGGCAGCAATAGCCGTGCCTCTCGTACGTATGATGTGATTGATAACCCCGCACAGTATTATGAGGTACACTACAATGCCCTCCTCAACTATTACATGAACTCAAGGGGATATGATTTTGCCCAGGCACATGCGGCCGCCAACAACCTGATGAGCCAAAACTCCTCAGTGGGCGGTTTGAGCTACATCTGTTACAGTGTGCCACAAGGACAATACCTGATTGGTGACAACGGTAAACTGAACCCACAGGCCACGTTGGGCAATGTAATCACCTATGAGGGACAGGAATATACCATTCGTCCCGACGATTGGCTCAAGGCCGCATACCGCAACACCTTGCGACAAGAGTACAACATGAACGTGAGTGGTGGCAATGAAGCCGCAGAGTTCTATGCCTCATTGGGCTTCCTTGATAACCCGGGTATCGCCTATGGTTCAAAATTCAAGCGTTATTCAGGTCGTCTGAAAGCTTCCTACAAGGCCAATGATTGGTTGAAAGTGGGTGGAAATCTGAATTACGCACGTACGGTAACAGACTATGCCGATGAAAATTACGGCACTGATACGTTTACAGCCATCAACGGCATGGCTCCCATCTATCCGCTCTATGTGAGAGACGGTAACGGCAATCTCATGAGCGACAAGAATGGTGTGTTATACGATTACGGAAACGGTATGAATGGCGGCTTGCTGCGCCCGGTGATGACACAGATGAACCCGCTGAGAGACGACCAGTTGCAGGCCAGTCATCAGGTGGGCAATTCATTTGGTGTGAATGGTTTTGCCGATATTACGCCATCCTTTGTAAAAGGTTTGAAGCTTACACTCAATGGAACGATAAACAATTATGAGTATCGTTATAATTCTACCGTACAGCCTTTCTATGGCACCAATGG
>SFKY01000109.1 GCA_004554665.1 Bacteroidales bacterium | reverse complement strand
TGCACGACATCATCGCCACTGCCGGCGACGTAGTGGCTATGCATATCCACAACGCTAAGCGCAACGCTTATATGTTGCTTCCTCTCTCAATTGCCGATATGGCTGTAGCTAATGACATTATTGCCCAGCTCATACCGAATGCTCTCTCTACCCTTATTGCCACCAAGAGGGATGTTGTAGCTGTTGGTAAGCCTGCCATCGCAACAACTCAGGAAAATGGCTCAACAACCGTTAGCCTGTCAGCCAACAACAGCAAAAAGATTTACTATACATTAGATGGTAGCGACCCGACAGTGGAGAGCACACTCTATACCGAGCCGTTCACTCTGACAGAGGCTGCCACAGTGAAGGCATTTGCCACTGGCGATGGATATACCGACAGTGAGATTGCATCCAAGGATGTGATAATCTTGACACAGGCTTCAACACCTGTTATCAGTGTAGCACAAGAGGAAGGCAAGTCTGTTGTTACCATCAGCTCTGATCTTGATGGTGTGACTATCTATTATAACTATACAGGCAGCAACGTGCTCACCGAGTCAGCTGTTTACACCCAGGCTATCGAGTTGACACAGCCGACCAAAATCTATGCATTTGCAGTAGGCGGCAACTACCTCGCTTCTGAAGTAGGCAGCCAGTTTGTTGGTATCAACGGTATCGACAAGAACACCTTGCGTTGGGATGTTGTTTCTCACTTCGATGCCAATGCTGACGAGTGGAAGGGCAAGGGACAGCAGACCGATGCTGACGGCAACATCATCAATGCCAACTATTTCTTCACATGGGGAAAGAACGCCGGCGCTTACTGGGATGAGACATCCGCAGAAGATGGAGTGGATGAAGACGGCAACCCAATCACAGTCTATACACGTACTCTCGATCCTGAAGTATATGAGGCAGGCGACTGGCGCATCAAGTCTATCGGTCAGGTAATGACATGGGAAAGCCTTGACTACAAGTTCAACATTGGCGACACCAACTACCGCAACCCGGATGCAGCGGAAGATGTTATCGGTGTTAACGACAAAGAGGGTATCACACGTGATGCCATTACCTTCGGCAAGCAGCCTTCAGGTGGCCCGTTCAATGCAAGCCTTGAGTCAACAGTGCCGTTCCAGGCTCCATTTGATGTCGTAATCTATGCCGGTAACGGTAATGACGGCGAAATACCTACAATGCAGGTTGAGACCTCAGCTGACGGCGAGACATGGACAAAGCTCGGTGATGTTAACTACTCGCTCATCAAGCGCAACTGGAAGAAGACCCACCTCAGCTATGAGGGTACAGACAAGGTTTATGTACGTATCTTACACACCAACGCCAAGTCAAGCGGCCAGGTTTATGACCTCTATATCATGAACAACGGTGAGTATTCACAGGGTTACGATGATATCATTTCAGCAATCAGCGATGTACAGTCTTCAGATGTAGTACGCACTGAGGTTTACTCTCTCAATGGCGTACGTGCAAATGCAGCTGCACGCGGTATCTCAATCGTTCGCACTACCTATGCCGACGGTAAGGTTGTGACACGCAAGGTTGTGAAGTAATTTAAGCATTAACTGTTTCATATTTGGGAGGGGATGTTCCTTTTTAGGACCCCCTCCTTTTATTTATTAAACAAACATGAGAAAACTAATACTATCTGTATTCGCATTCACACTTTCAACTGCCGCTTCGGCACAGCAACTGGCATTCCCCGGGGCAGAAGGCTTCGGACGCTTTGCCACTGGTGGACGTGGTGGAAAGGTGTATCATGTCACCAATCTCAATGACACTGGCAGTGGCTCGTTCAGGGATGCGGTGAGCAGTCCCAACCGTATTGTTGTATTTGATGTGGCTGGCGTCATCCGTCTCAAGTCGCGTGTTCCTGTCAGCAAGAACATATACATCGCCGGACAGACGGCACCTGGCGAGGGTATCACCCTCTATGGTAATGGACTCTCTTTCTCCGGCGCCAGCAATACCATCTGTCGTTATCTGCGAGTGAGAATGGGAGTGGTGGGCGACTCCGGTGCCGACGCCTTGGGCATTGCAAATGGCGAGAACATCATCTTCGACCATTGCAGTGTGGCGTGGGGTAGGGACGAGACCTTCTCCATAAGTGGCGAATCGGCAAAGAACATAACCATACAAAACAGTATCATCTCCCAGGGACTCCTCGGTCACTCTGCAGGAGGCTTGATTCAGACCGACGGCGGTGTGACTATCTACCGCACACTCTACATGAACAACGACACCCGCAACCCCAAGTTCAAGGGACGTCACCAGTATGTAAATAATATCGTGTATAACTGGAAGACGGCAGCATATATCATGGGGGGCAACTCTGAGGGCACATCCTATGCCAATGCCACGGGCAATGTCTTCATCACAGGTCCTACGGGCAAGGCTAATGCCTTCAGCGGGGCAAATGAGCGGTATAACATTTATGCCAAGGATAATGTAATCGACGACAACCACGACGGGGTGCTGTCATTTCGTGACATACAGGAAAGCGAATTTGGCGGTGGACCTACATTCCACGACGAGCCTTACGACTATCCCGAGTTGCCGACGGTAGATGCCCGTGGTCTTACGGACGACCTGCTGCCAACGGTGGGAGCGTCATTGCCGTATCGCGACAACCTCGACTGGATGCTCATCAGCGATTTGCGCTCGTGGGGACTCAGAGGCGAGATTATCAGCGACGAGCGCACACTCGACATTGGCGCACCCGATACATGGAACCTTTGGGCCGGTGTTGTCGCCACTGACACCGATGGCGACGGTATGCCCGACTGGTGGGAAGAAGCCAACGGAACGAATGTTAATGTAGATGATGCCATGACATTGCAGGCTGACGGATATGCCAACATCGAGCATTACATCAACAGCATCACGTCAGAACACTCGCAGCATTTCATCAAGGCTCCAGTGGCTCTCAAGGCTGCCGAGAGGGAGTCGGAGTCACTGACATTGGAATGGCGCGACATGACCGGCCATGAGGCAGGATATGTTATCGAGCAACTCGTTGACGGAGAATATGGGGAGATAGCGCGCACCAAGGCTGACGTCACCTCAAAGACCATCACTGGTCTTACCCCGGCTACAAGTTACACCTTCCGCGTGAGGGCTTTTAGTGGCGAGGAGTATTCTGAGTATTCAAACGTGCTCACCGTCTCCACCCGTGCCCAGGCACCCGACATCACCTCTCCCGATAGTTATCAGGCCGACGTGATATGGCAGGGTATCGTCTCTGACGAATGGAATTTTACAGAAGATAACTGGGAGGACGAAAACGGCATCTCTTCTGCATACAGCGACGGTATGAAGGTGCTTATAAACGGAAAGAGCGACGCCAACATAACCATTCCCTCACCCGTCAAACCATCAGCCGTGATGGTGAACACATCAGCCGATGTCAAGCTCTCGGGTGAAATCGGAGGCAACGCCCAGCTCAGCAAGGCCGGTAGCGGTACTCTCGTGCTTGATGGCACTAACACCTACACTGGCAGCACAGTGGTATGGGACGGTGTGCTGGAGGTGGCGTCAATAGGAAATGCCGGTGTTGCGAGCGCAATAGGTGCGGCTCCCGCATGGCTGTTGAATGGAGGTACGGTGAGATATACAGGCAATGTGGCGAAGACCGACCGTGAGCTTACAGTCCTTCGTCCATCCACCCTCGACATTGCCAATGAGGTTACTCTCACTCACAATGGACCCATCCTCGGCGAAGGCGACCTCATAAAGACCGGCGCAGGTACACTCTCGATACCACTTGGACAGATGAACACCACCGGCGACCTTTATGTCAAGGGCGGAACGGTGAGCATTCAGGGCAAGGATGCCTTGGGCACCAATCCCCACATGCAAGGCACA
>SFKY01000005.1 GCA_004554665.1 Bacteroidales bacterium | reverse complement strand
GTACCTCTATATAATATATATCATTTTTCAGTCCATAGTAGTTACCAATGGTAGTAATGTGGCCATCTTTAAGAGCAGAGGGTGATGCAGAACCGTTTTCTATACCATCCTTATCATATAAGGTAAAGTAGGCTGGCAAGTCTCGTACCTTTGTATAATTGTATTTTAAAGAAGTATAGCCTTTATCTGTAGATAACTCTATCTGTCCTAAATCTGTTCTACATGTTGAAAATGGAATCTGTAAGCAGTCAACTCCCGATGCGATAGTTGCAGATGGTGTCAAAGTCTCCGTAAAAGGATCTGCACATTCAAATGTTATTTCAAAAGCTTTGATATCAACGTATGATGTTCCACGACCTTTATCTTGCAAGAAATAAAGGATATTGCCCATATCAGCTGAACTGGATGCTGTTCTTGACAGGGAATATTCATTCGTTGTGTTACGATAGTTGTCACCAAGATATACAGATGTAATAGGAGCTGTAAAATCTGCATTCATTTCTTTAAAAGTAGTACTGACACCACTTTGGTTTGAGTTAGACATAACAATCCTATAGCTTGTGAAACGATAACCCTTAGGCAAAGATAATGTCATGTGGTTCTTTACGTCGTTAGCACCAGATACAACCCTAAGTCCACTTCCGTTTGCAGATACATTATTAGCATGTTTTGCCATCAATCTATATTCAGACAAAGTTGCTTCATCTGAAGTCAGAAGCATCAGTGGAATCTGGTTGTGAATCCATGCACCGCCAAAATTAGCCTCATGTGCTTCGTCATCATAACTTACTGCCGAAATCACGTTACCAGTTTTCGGACTGATATTTACGGTTTGTGCCATCAGAGTGGCATGAAAGGATGCCAGCAATGCCAGCATTGTCATTAGGAGTAACCTTCTTGTTTTCATAATCTTCCTTTTTTTATTTAGTTAATATTCATTTCGATTCACTAAACAGAAAAAAGGACGGAGCTCCGCATGGTCAATACGGGGATGGGGAGGCATATACGTTTCCCGTACCCGCCTCGTCTGACTGGTTCAGACCTTACTCGTATGCTGACATCTCTCATGCCAAGCACCCGCAGGGCCTGCTATTACATTCTCTTAAAATTCACTTCTTGCTAATATTCTACTGTCTTTCACTCCACAAATCCACACCCTATTGTCGACAGTGATGGGTATGGCCATATAATCCGATATCGCAAAATTAGATAATAGTCATCAATGTGCCAAGAGAATGGCCATTATTTTAGCATATTTTAAGTATTAGAGGTACTGCATCAACACATCCCATACGCAGATGAGGTGGCACAGGGAGCCGAGCAGTACAAAAAAGTGGAACACGGTGTGCATGTACCGTCGCTTGTTGAGGCTGTAAAACACCGCACCCGTGATATAGGCCACACCCTCGGCGATGAGCCATGAGATGGCCGATACGCTCACGGCATCGATGAGCGGACCGAAGGCTACCAGCACCGACAGTCCCATGCCCACGAAGCACAAAGTCTCCAGATTGCTGTGGTCCTTGAGTCTGACAAACGACATGATGGTGCCCACGATGGCGCATGCCCAGACAAACACGAACAGTCCCCAGCCCCATGCTCCCTCGTCTCTGAGCGCCACCAGCGTGATGGGCGAGTACGAGCCGGCGATGTGCCAGTAGATGGCGGCATGGTCCCAACGGCGCAGGCGCTCCTTCCATACAGACCGGGCGCTCAATGCGTGGTATACCGTGGATGCCACGTAGGAGCAGAGCATGCCAAAGAGGTAGAGTATGATACCCGCTGTGGCCCAGCCGTTGTCGCTCCTACAGCACCAGACCATGAACACCACGCCGAAGACAGCCCCTAAGGCGATGCCTCCGGCGTGGCTCCACGAGTTCCACAGTTCTTCCTTGTGGTTGAAGTGTATCTTCATTTCTTCTTATTGGGCACAATGACAAAGTCGAGCTGCTTTTTCTCCACGTTGGCTGCGGCCACCCGTATGCGGATGGGGTCGCCCAGCTGGTAGCGATGATGTCTCCGCCGGCCCATCAGGCAGAAGTTGCGCTCATCAAAGTCGTAGTAGTCGTCGTCCAGATCCCGCATCGGCACCATGCCTTCGCAGTGATTGTCGTCTATTTCGGCATAGATACCATAGGATGTGATGCCGCTGATATGCGCGTCGTATTCTTCCCCGAGCTTGTCGCCCATGTATTCCACCATCTTGTACTTGATCGAGTCGCGCTCAGCGTTCTGTGCTATCTGCTCCATGTCCGAGCTGTGTACGCAGAGCTCCTCGTAGTGCTTCTCGTTGGCCGACCGGCCTCCAGCCTGGTACTTGGTGAGCAGCCGGTGCACCATCGTGTCCGGATAACGGCGGATAGGGCTGGTGAAGTGGGTGTAATAGTCGAACGCCAGACCGAAGTGTCCGATGTTGTGAACCGTGTATTTGGCCTTCATCATCGCCCTCAGCGCCACGCGCTGTATCATCTTCTGCTCCGGCCGGCCCTCGCTGTCGTCCATGAGTTTGTTGAGACTCTTGGCCATCGCGCCGCGTGTGCCGTCGGTCTTCACCTTGTAGCCGAACTTGACGATAAACTCGCGCAGCGTCTCCATCTTCTGCGGGTCAGGATTGTCGTGTACACGGTAGGGGAGCACCTTGGCCTTCTTGCCTTTGGGCACCCGTCCCACGCTCTCTGCCACCGTGCGGTTGGCCAGCAGCATAAACTCCTCGATCAGTTTGTTGGCATCCTTGGACCGTTTGAAGTAGCAGCGCAGCGGCTTGCCCTGCTCGTCTACGTCGAAGTGCAGTTCTTCTGAGTCAAATTTCACCGCGCCGCTCTTAAACCGCTTCTCGCGCAGCTGCTTGGCCAGCCTGTCGAGGGTGATGACCTGCTCGGCAAACTCGCCCTTGTAGCCTTCAGGACCGGGGGCAGGTGCCGGCGTGCCCGTACTGTCCACCACGCCGTTGTCTTCGAGCAGTTTTTGGGCATCCTCGTAGGCAAACCGCTTGTTGGAGCGTATGATGGTGTGTACGATGCGGTAGCGCTTGATGTCGGCGTTGTCGTCGAGGTCGAAGACGACGCTGTAGCAGAGTTTGTCCTCATCGGGTCTGAGCGAGCAGACAAAGTTGCAGAGCCGCTCAGGCAGCATGGGGATGGTGCGGTCTACCAGGTATACCGATGTGGCACGCCGCTGAGCCTCTCGGTCGATGATGTCGCCCTCTTTCACATAGTGCGACACATCGGCGATATGCACGCCCACCTCGTACAGTCCGTTGTCGAGCCGCTTGATGGAGAGGGCATCGTCGAAGTCCTTGGCGTCGTGCGGGTCGATGGTGCAGGTCCATGTGTCTCTGAAGTCCTCGCGCTCGGCCACATCCTCGGCCGTGATCTCTCCCGTAATCTTCTCGGCCGCCTCCTCCACGGCCTTCGGATACTTGTAGGGCAGTCCGTACTGTGCCAGGATGGTGTTCATCTCCACATCGTTGTCGCCGGCGGGTCCCAGTATGTCCACCACCTCGCCCACGGGGTTCTTGTGGTTCTCGTCGGGCCAGCTTACCACGCGCACCACGGCCTTGTCGTCGGTCTTGCCCTTCTTCAGTTTGTTTTTGGGGATGAGTATGTCGTGCGTGAAGAGTGTATCGTTGGTCACCAGGAAAGCGATGTCCCTGTCTACGCGCAGTCTGCCCACGAAGGTGTCTTTCTTGCGTTGCAGGATCTCGATGACCTGTGCCTCCTTGATATGGTTTCTGCGGCGCGCCATAAACGACACGCGCACGCGGTCGCCGTCGAGTGCCGACATCGAGTTTCTTTCCGACACGAAGACAGGCTTGTCGCCGCCGTCGGGTATGAACGAGTTTTTGCCGTTGGCCTTGCGTCTGAACACGCCGTCCTGTACCTGTCCCTCGGTGTTGAGTTTGTAGGCATTGACACTCACCTTGGTGATGGCATCGTCCCATGCCATCTCCTCCATCACGTCCACGGCCAGCATTTTGGCAGGGTGTGTGTCTAAGCGCAGTGCCTTGAAGATTTCCTTAAACGTGAGTGTTTGTCCCGGATGTGCGGAGAAGAGTGCCATGAGCATTTCCTCCACCTGTCGTTTGGTGTATCTTTTTCCGCCTTTTTTCCCTTTTCCCATAATGATTGCGTGTTTTGATGATTACAATGCAAATTAATAGAAAAAAAATGAAAGGCAGAAATGAATTACGAATAATTAGCACAATGTTAACACATTTGTCATCCTACCCGCCGCCCGCCGGGGTGGTGGGAGTGTCCTCATTTGTTTTTTATGTCGCCCTTACAGGGCTCATGGGGCAGGGGATGCGCCTTTTTTCACAGGGTTTGCACCCTGTGCTGTATTGTGTCGCCCTTTCAGGGCTCGTTAGGTTTCCTATACCTCCATTAACCTATGGGATGAACTGGCTCTTGCCTACATCAGAATGATTCTTTTGCTATGGATATGAGGAATATATGTCTTTACCTAAAATAGCATGGAATGGAAGTGAGCCCTGAAAGGGCGACACAATACAGCACAGGGTGCAAACCCTGTGAGGGAAGGCGCACCCCTACTCCATGAGCCCTGTAAGGGCGACATAAAAGGACGGGATGACACATCACTCCCATACATATCGTTCGTCTATCTCCATGCCGTACAGTCGGCACAATCTTCTCAACTCATCCTGAAATGTCACTTCTCGGTGGTGCTCCTCTTGATGACGGATATAATTGTGTACGGCATCTACATGACTTTGGCTAATGCTGAACGCACCATAGCCGTCTTGCCATGCGAAATGGCCGTTGGCATACCCATGCTGGTTGATCCAGCGCGAACTGTTGGCTTTCAGGGTACGTATCACCTCGGCCAAGGTCTTGTTCTTGGATAATGCAAACAAGAGATGTACGTGATTGGTGGTACCTCCGATGCTGACGGCCTGACAATCGCACGACTGCAAGATACCTGCAAGATAGGCATGCATCTCTGTAAGAAATGTATGCGGCAACAGATCTATCCTGTGCTTGGTCGAGAAGACCAGATGGATATAGTTTCTTGCCAGAGACTGTGGCATGATGGTGCTTTACTTTTCGGGAATTTGCCGCTCCCCGTTCTTTGCCTCGATGATTTTGGCAATCATGATGAAACGGTAGTAGGCATCGAGGGTGGCATTGATGAATCCCGGCACCCCCTTCAGGCACTCGCCTTTGAAGATATAGGCGCGGACGAAGCGCCATGCGGGGTCGTAGACCAGGCTCCATGCACCATAATGCTTGTTGCTGCGTTTCTCCACCTCGTTGTCGGTGTATTCATTGGTTTTCAACAATCTCATGCGTACGCTATCATTTGCCAAATGGATAAATGCTAGCTCCTTACATTTTTTGGGAAGATGTTCTGTCCGACCTTTAATGGTAGGGAAAGTATGCACATATGGTGGCCATTCGGTCCCTTCTCGTATAAAGAAACGAAGCTGATAGTCAGGATAGCCAAACAACTGATGTAAAAAATAGTTTTTTCGTGGGATATAGAGTCCCTCGGCACAGCCGGGAGTGGCTATGTGGCGGTAGAGATACAGGCGTAGGTCGGGAGTAACGATTTCGTCGGCATCTACCACGAGCACCCACGGCGAGGTGGCCGACTGGATGGCGAAGGTTCGCGCAGGTTCTGCACTTTTGTGATTGGCTTTGGGAAAGGTGATTACCCTGCATCCCAATCGACGGGCTATCTCTACGGTGTGGTCGGTACTCTCCATGTCGCATACCAGCACTTCGTCAAAGTCTTGTACGGCCTTGATGACGCGCTCCAGATGCTCCTCGGCGTTGTAGGTATTGATGACCACCGAGATCTTGTTGTCTCTTTGCATGACGGGCTGTGTGTGGGTTAAGTGTGCGATGTGATGCGTTTCCACCATTTGGCGAGCTTCTCCTTGACAGAGGGGTGCCAGCTGTGGGCGCAGTAGTGTATGGCGTACGAGGCAGGGGTAACCTCGTGCTTGTTGCCGGCAAAAATCTCTGAGCGGTAGATGAAGATGCCGTCGCTCAGGGCCTGGTCTTGGTCCTTGTAGACAAATCCGTAGCGCTCAGCCACTTGTGCGTAGATCTGTGGCGACAGCACATCTGTGGCCAGTGTGCCGTCGGGTTTGAGAAAAGACTTGTCGGCGTACCAGTCGAGCACGTCTTTCACAAAGGGAGACCCCTTCTCAGCCCCCATCACGGCGGCCTGTATCTGGATGCCCGACACAAATCCGGGCTTCGTCCTCATCCCCCGCTCGTCGATCATGTCCATAGCGCCGTCGCGGGCTATCTGTGTGGGGTGATACTCCATCGATGAGAAGAAGGAGTGGTGGAGGAACGGGTCGAAGGGTTTCAGTACGAGCACATCCGAGTCGAAGTAGATGCCGCCCTCCACATAGAGCGCGTGCATCCTGATATAGTCGGCCGCAAAAGCCCACTTGCGCTGCTTCACGGCCTCGCGCACGTAGGCGGGTGCGGCATCGATGTCGAAATTGTCGGCATTCCACAGCTTGATCTCGTACTCGGGCAGCACCTTGCGCCACGTAGCCAGACAGCGCCGTATCTTGGCAGGATACGGATCGCCGCTGAGCCAGCAGAAATGTATCTTCTTAGGTATCATAGTCTCCCTGTTTTTGCGACAAATATACAATAAAAAAATTACAAAACAGGAAAAATGGCCACCTATCTGCTTTTTTTGTCCAAAATAGAGGGTGCGTATTGCCGGTGCAGGGGTGGCGTTTGCAGACCGTACTGCAGTTGGAGTACGCCCGTACTGCAATTGGAGTACGCTCGTATCGCAATTGGAGTACGGCCGTATCGCAACTGCCGTACGGTCTGTAGATGCCCTGCCTACACCTTTTATATATAGGTTTCGGAACATAGAAGAGGCTTACAGTCTGTCACTTTGTAACGATTATTTGTATTTTTCTATCTTTTTTCTTGTATTTTTAATAAATATTCATTACTTTTACAACAATGACAGATTGTAGAAGAGCTTGTTAGTATAGACAGTCTTTTAGTTATCCGCCATTGTTCCATCACCGTCAGCAGGTATGAAGACGTAAGAGAGCGTAATAAAAATAAGTAGTAACCGAGGCCAATGGTGCTGTCTACCCCTCTCTCTTGGAGAAGCACAGTAACAGAGGCTGCAAAATGAATTACATGAGAAAAAGACTGATTTTGTTTTTGGCCATGATGATGGCTATAGGCACTGTCTTGGCACAGACGCACAGCGCGAGTGGCAAGGTGGTGGACGAAAACAATGAGCCGGTGATTGGCGCTTCTGTCATGATCAAGGGTACCAACAAGGGCACCAAGACCGACTTGGACGGCCAGTTTGAGGTGAAGGGCCTGCGCACCAATGACCGTCTGGAGGTGTCTTACATCGGTATGAAGACCAAGACGGTGGTGCCGAAGGCCGCGATGAAGATTGTGCTCGAGAGCGACAACCAGATACTCGACGAGGTGATGGTGGTGGCTTACGGTGAGCAGAAGAAATCGTCGTTTACCGGTTCTGCCGGCGTGGTGGACACCAAGAAGCTGGAGCAGCGGCAGGTGACCAACGTGATGGATGCCCTCCAGGGCAACGTGGCAGGTCTGCAGGCTTATTCCAACTCGGGTGCGCCCGATGCCAATCCCACCTTCCGCATCCGTGGTATCAGCAGTATCAATGCGGGCAATAACCCGCTCATCATCCTCGACGGTGCGCCCTACGACGGCGAGTGGAACAGCATCAACCCCAGCGACGTGGCTTCGGTCACCGTGCTCAAGGATGCCGCCTCCAATGCGCTCTACGGTGCGCGCGGTGCCAACGGTGTGATCATCGTGACCACCAAGAAGGGCGACAAGAGCCGTACCACCATCTCACTGGACATGAAGGTGGGCTCGAGCAGCCGCGCCTCGAAGCGCTATGAGACCGTGGACGACCCGGCACAGTACATCGAGATGAACTACCGGGGACTGTACAACTACTATCTGGCCAAGGGGCAGAGCGCATACGCTGCCCACGCCAATGCCAACAGCGCCCTGTGGAAGTCGTCGAGCGAGGGCGGTCTGGGCTATATCCCCTATTCGGTACCGGCAGGACAGTACCTGGTGGGCGACAACGGCAAGCTCAACCCCAACGCCACGCTCGGCAACCGTGTCTACAACAACGGACAGGTCTACACCCTCATGCCCGACGACTGGATCGACGCGGCTTACCGCAACGCGCTGCGTCAGGAATATAATGTAGGTATCACCGGAGGCGGACATCAGGGACAGTTTTATGCCTCGTTGGGCTACCTCAACGCCGAGGGTATCGCCGTGGCCTCAGACTATGAGCGCTACACCGCCCGTCTGAAGGCCACCTACCAGGCCACCAAGTGGCTCAACGTGGGCGGCAACATCAACTTTGCCCGCTCCACCACCAACAACGGTGCCGATGTCAACGACACTGAGGACGACGGAGGTACCAACATCTACACGCAGATAGCCCAGATAGGTCCCATCTATCCCGTGTATCTGCGCGATGGCGAGGGCAATATCCTCCGCGACGAGAATGGGCCTGTGGGCGATTACGGCGATGGCCAGATACTGGGCAGCAGCTATGTGCGTCCCTACCTCACCCAGAACAACGGTATCACCGATGCCGTGCTCAATACCGCACGGGTGGTGAACACCACGTTCTCGCTCAACGGATTTGCAGACTTCACCCTCGCCGAGGGACTGACCGCCACGCTCAACGGAAGCGTCTATGGCTGTCATTACAAGACCACCTACACCTACAATCCCTTCTACGGTTTCGGGCATGCTACTTATCCCAACGGCTATGTCTATGCAGACTCTTACGACCAGTACACGGTCAACTTCCAGCAGCTCTTGAAGTACAGCCGTAGCTTCGGCAAGCACAATATCTCACTGCTTGCCGGACACGAGAGCTACGAGGCCGACTACGATGATATCAGCGGCGACCGCAAGAACATGTATTCGTACTTCGGCAACCAAGAGCTCGACGGTGCCACCACCGTGCTCACCAACTCTTCCTACCACACCGGCTACAACACCGAGGGCTGGATATTCCGTGGCCTGTACGATTATGACGGCAAGTATTTCGGCCAGCTCTCCTATCGCCGCGATGCCTCGTCGCGCTTCCATCCCGACCACCGTTGGGGTAACTTTTACTCGTTTGGCGGTGCCTGGATCATGACCAAGGAGCCGTGGATGCAGGAGGTGAAGTGGCTCAACGAGCTGAAACTGAAAGCTTCGTTCGGACAAAACGGCAATGACAACATCTCAGACTTCCTCTATACCGACACCTATACCATCAACAAGGGCGAGGGCAACGACATTGGCCTCGTGTTGGAGAGCGTGGGCAACGAGAACATCACTTGGGAGACGGTGACCAATATCAATGCCGGTGTCGAGTTCCAGCTTTTCGGCAGCCGTCTGCGCGGAGGCATCGAGTACTTCTACCGCAAGACCACCGACATGCTGTGCTCGGTCAAGGTGCCGCTGTCCCAGGGTTATGCAGGCTATTCCTCCAATGTGGGCGACATGTCCAACAAGGGTGTGGAGATAGAGCTTGAGGGCGATCCGGTACAGACCAAGCACTTCAAGTGGACGGTGGGGGCCAACATCACGGCCTACAAGAACCGCGTGCTGCGCCTGAACGACGACAACAAGTACAATGTGCTCGAGGGGCACGCCGGTTACATGAGTGGGGCTTACTACTACGGAGAGGGTCTGCCCATGTACACATGGCGTCTGAAGAAATATGCCGGTGTATCAGACGATGGCCAGTCTATGTGGTACAAGCACGATGACAACGGCAACCTGGTGACCACCACCAATCCCACCGAGATAACCAAGGATATCGACTACTTCGACTGTGGTACCGCCCTGCCCGATTTCTACGGCGGATTCAACACCTCGGTGAGCGCTTACGGCGTAGACTTCGGCATCTCCTTCGCCTACAGTGTCGGCGGCAAGGTGTTCGACTACGGCTACCAGACGCTGATGACCGTCCCCACGGCCGGATTCACGGGTATGGCGCTCCATCAGGACCTGCTCAACGCATGGTCGGAGACCAACACCTCTTCCAATATACCCCGTCTGCAGTATGAAGACAAGTATTCAGCTGCCAGCTCCGACCGTTTCCTCATCGATGGCAGTTGGCTGAGCCTGCAGAATGTGTCGCTCGGCTACACATTGCCCAAGAAGTGGTTCACCTCGCTGGGCATCAGCAAGCTACGGGTATCGGTGGCCGGCGAGAACCTGACCTATTGGAGCAAGCGCAAGGGTCTCGACCCGCGTATCAACTCCTACGGCGGTATTGCCAACACCAAGTATGCGCCTTCGCGCACCATTACGGGTACCCTGAGTGTACAGTTCTAACCTCAAAATGCAAGAATCACATGAAGAAGAATCATTTCCTGAAAGCCCTATACGTGTTGCCGCTGGCAGCCACGCTCACACTTGGCAGTTGTATCGAGGAGGAGATGCCCACCAGCACAGCCTCTTCGGGTCAGCTTGGCAGTTCTTCGTTTGCCATGCTTATCAATGGTCTCAACGCCAAGATGATCTCGCAGACCAACTATTACGGTTCTGGTTACCGCGGCACCTACTACGCCACCCTAGACTGGGGTTACCCGTGCTATATGTTGTGGCGCGAGGTGCTGCTCGACGGCTTCCCTGCCTCTGACACCAACTATAACTATCAGAGCACGCTGGAGCAGACCTCCAATCTCACCAGCGGGTCGGCCTATCCGTTTTACTTCTACTACGGACTCATCAACAATGCCAACCGCATCTTGGCCGCCTATCCCGAGGAGGGAGCCACGGAGAGCGTGAAGCAGAATCTCGGCCTGACTAGGGTGTACCGGGCACTGGCCTATATGGACCTCACGTCGATGTACGAGTTTTATGCGACGGGCATCGCCGAGCTCGATGCGCTGGCCAAGAATGTGATGGGACTCACCGTGCCGATTGTGACCGAGACCACTACCAACGATGAGGCCAAGAACAATCCCCGTGTGCCGTTCTACACCATGTACCGCTTCATCTATAATGACCTCTGCAAGGCCGAGTCGGCGCTGCGGTCGTTTACACGCACGGAAATCAACCAGCCCAATATCGATGTGGTCAACGGACTGTTGGCCCGCTTCTGGCTCAACATGGCCACAAGGTTCCGCAAGGTTCCTGCCGACCTGACCACCCAGCTCGCCCATGAGCAGGACAACGACGGCGGCAAGGCCTTGGGCATCACCACCGCCGAGGAGTGCTATCGGCTGGCTGCATCGTATGCCCAGAAGGTCATCAGCGCAGGCTATACACCGGTGACCGAGGAGCAGTGGAAGAATGTGAAGACAGGCTTCAACACTGCCAACCAGGCTTGGGTGTGGGATATGCGCATCACCTCGAAGGAGCAGTTCACCGACTACTGGTGCTCCATCATGGGTCTGGTGGCTTCGGAGCCTACTTGGGGCATGCCTTCCTATGGCGGCAACTACCGCTGTATCAGCAGCAGGCTTTTCAGCAAGATGCAACCGGGCGACTGGCGTAAGACTTCGTGGGTGGCACCCGAGGATGCCGGCAGCAAGACCGTGCCTGCCCAGTATGCCACGCTGCTTCAGGACGAGACAGCGGCTACCAAGGACGCAAGAACCAACTTCAGCAAGCTGCCTGCCTATGCCAACCTGAAGTTCCGTCCCGGCAGTGGCAGCATAGTAGACGACCAGACGGGCATGCTCTGCGACATACCGCTCATGCGTGTGGAGGAGATGCACTTCATCAAGATAGAGTGCGACTACTATCTCAACGGACTGGCTGCCGGACAGGCTGCGCTGGAGCAGTTTATGAACACCTACCGCAACAGCGAGGGTACTTACTCCTGCGAGGAAGCCAACTACAGCACGGCCTTTGTGTATGAGATGATAGCGCAGAAGATGATCGAATTCTGGGGCGAGGGCATCCTCTACAACGACTACAAGCGTCTGCGGCTCGCCATCACCCGTACCTACGACGGCACCAACTATCTGGAGGTGTACCAGAAGAACTCTAAGGACGGCTATTGTGCACCGTGGCTCAACTTCTACATACCCGAGGTGGAGCGCAGCTTCAACATGGCGCTGGAAGACCAGATGAATCCGGATCCCACACCTTACTGCAACTGATGACAACTGGACTATATTAAATAAGGAAATATATGAAGAAAACGATATATCAACTATGGATGCCGCTCATGCTGGTGCTCATGGCAGCAGCATGCGACGACAAGAACGACAGCAACTATGTGCCCGGAGAACCTGCACCTGCCAACTGTATGACGGTCTACTTCGACAGCAGCAACAGCAGTGAGACTATCTTTGAGCCAGGTGGCATGAACGCCATCGAAGTCACACTCTCGCGCAAGGATGCGACACAGGCCGCCGAGATACCCATTATCTGCAAATCGGCTTCCGACGGACTCACCATTCCCGCCACGGCCTCGTTTGCCGCCGGCGAGACGCATACCGCCATCACCATCAGCTTCGGGACACTGGAAGTTTCCAAGAAGTACAGTTTCTCGTTAGCGATAGACGATGCGTATGTCGACCACTATACTATGGTCGACGGCAGTGCCACGCTGTCGGCCTATGTCATGGCGGCCGCATGGAACGTGGCGGCCGACAATGTGACCATGAAGTGGACCACACTGGGCGTACAAAACACGTGGACCACCCGGTTGGAACGCCTCGGAGAGACCAACCGCTACCGTTTCCAGAACTTCCTCGACTCTGGTGTCAACCTCGTCTTTACCGTGAGCGGCAACTCGGCCTATACCGGCTATGAGTGCATACACTATTATGCCAATTGCGCGCCCTACGAGGATACCGAGTGCAACGCAGTGTATCTCTACGACGATGCAGCCGATGACTATCCCACATGGACGGTTCAGCAGAGTGGTATCGAGGTGGCCGATATCTGTCTGATGGAGACCTACGGCAATGATGACTACTCCTATATCTCGTTCGACAAGCGTGGAGGACAGTTGGGTACCTACTTTACCGACTACACAGACGGGCAGTATGACTATTACAACTACGTGACTTTCACGTGGCCGGCACAATGATTAACAGAACCAAACTAAGCAACCGAAACTTATGAAGAAAGGAATATACAGCATCGTGATGTTGCTTGCCCTGATGGCAACGGCACTCACCTCGTGCAGCGATGACGAGGTGGTCAAGACTCCACTCAATGCGCCCACGCTGGCAGAAGGAATAAAGACGGTAAGCAGTCTGGCATTCAACTGGAATGCTGTGGACGGCGCCACCCAGTATGCCTACGAGCTGCGCGATCCGGACGGCTCGCTGGTGTTGGGCAATATGACCAGCGCCACCTCGATGATAGCCACCGGTCTGAAAGACAATACCACCTATACGCTCACTGTGTGGGCATACGCCGCCGTGACCGGTACCAAGACCACCTCGCCCGTGGCCACCATCACCGCCACTACCAACCAGATAGTGCCGCTCGGCAATCCCGTTCCCGAGGCCGCTCCCAGCAATGGTGGCATCACTATCTCATGGCCGGAGGTGGAACACGCAGCCTATTATGCCTATAGCTATACGGTAGGCGACGAGACCGTCGAGGGAACCACCGAGACCAATAGCGTGACCATCAAGGGCTTACCCGTAGGAGAGTACACCATCTACATCACGGCCATCAGTACCGACGAGGCTTACAGCAACTCGGAGACCATCGCGCTCACCTTCCAGCGTGCCAAGGCCGAAGTGTGGCGTATGACGGGCAACTACAACAGCGAGGTGCTCGGACAAGACTTTGCTTGCGATATCGTGGCCTACGATGACGGCAGCTATAGTATCGAGAAGCTCTACGGCTCCGATGACAAGCTCGAATTCTCGGTCGATGGCAACAGCGAACTGGTAATCCAGAACGCCTACTCCGTAGATGCGCCCTACTATTATGTACAGGCCGGCGACTATACGCTCTGCCTCTATATCGCTTCGGGCTACAGTGCTTGGGAAGGCAACCGTGCAGCGGGCGGCGTGTGGTTCTATGCTTACCTGTACGACAGTGACAGCAACTATCTCGGAGGCGGGTACGACTACATGACATGGGGAGACACCGAAGAGGGAATGACCATTGACGACCTGTGCGGCGAGTACACTGAGACTACGAACTGCTACGACTTCACCATCGACTTCACCAACTGGACGGAGGTGACAGACCAAGTGAGCGATGTCACCATCACCAAGACCGGCGACAACACCGTGTCCATCGACAACTTCTATGGATGGGAAGATACCTTCACGGCTACCGTCGACATGGACGCACGCACCATCACCGTGGATGTGAAGAGCGACTGGGGAGGCTATTATACCTTTGCCGACTATTCAGATGCTACCAAGGCTGTGGTGGCAACCTTTGACGAAGAGGGCACCATCACCTTCAACAACTGGGCAGCATGGTACAATGGCTACCAGTATACCTACGAGGGTGCGGAAAGCATACTGACCAAAAAATAAATAATCTCTTTCCTTGAAACAATAGGCTCCTCCGGACTCCCCATCATGGGGCTTCCGAGGAGCCTTTTTCGGCTTCTGCATCTTTTTTCCGCTCTTTTGCTTTGCCATATTGGCAGAAAGGGTTAACTTTGCAACGACATCCCACAAGACCGGATACCAATTATTCAAAAGTTATAGACATGAATCGTTTCGTTAAACTCGCGTTAGTTATCTTGTCGTTGCTACCGCTGTCGGTCATGGCAGCCAACGACAAACCGTTTACCATCCCCGAACTGAAAGACTGGCAAGGTGGCGAAGGCCTCTTCACACCCTCCACAGCGTGCCGGATCGTGTACCGAGGCAAGCAGCCGGAGCTGCGGCGTGTGGCACAGCAGTTGGCAGACGATTATGCGCTGCTCACGGGCCGTCGGTTGGAGGTGGCCACAGGCAAGCCGGCCAACGGCGACATCGTGCTGGAGATAGCTGCCGACAAGAAGCTCGGCAACGAGGGCTATGCCATCCGTATAGCCGACGGCGTGCGTGTCAAGTCGCCCGGTGCAAAAGGTCTCTACTGGGCCACCCGTACCCTCCTGCAGCTCAGCGAGCAGCATCAGGGCAGTATGCCCAAAGGTAGCCTGCGCGACTGGCCCGACTATCCCATGCGTGGCTTCATGCTCGACTGTGGTCGTAAGTTTTTCCCCATGTCCATGCTGCGCGACTATGTGAAGATATTGTCTTACTATAAGATGAATACATTCCATATCCACCTGAGCGATAACGGATTCAAGCAGTTTTTTGGCGACGACTGGAACAAGACTTATGCTGCCTTTCGTATGGAGTGCGACACCTATCCCGGTCTTACCGCACGCGACGGCTATTATACCAAAGCCGAGTTTCGCGACCTCTACCGCTTGGCCGACAGCCTCGGTGTGACCATCATTCCCGAGATTGATGTTCCTGCCCACTCCCTGGCCTTCACCCATTACCGCCCCTCTATCGCCAGCAAGGACTACGGCAACGACCATCTGGACCTTTTCAATCCCGAGACTTACAATTTCCTCGACAGTCTTTTTGCCGAGTATCTCCAAGGCCCCGACCCCGTCTTTGCCGGTGAGTATGTGCATATCGGTACCGACGAATATTCTAACAAAGACAAGAAAGTGGTCGAGAAATTCCGCTACTTCACCGACCGCTACATCCGCTATATCGAGCAGTTTGGCAAGAAGGCCGTGGTATGGAGCAGTCAGACCCATGCCAAAGGCGACACGCCCATTAAGGTGGACAACGTGCTCATGGACCTCTGGTCCAACGACTATGCCGACCCGCACGATATGATCAACCGTGGCTACCGTGTCATCAGCATCCCCGACGCATGGGTCTACATCGTGCCCAAGGCCGGCTACTATTATGACTATCTCAACACCAAGAACCTCTACAACAAGTGGACACCGGCCAATATCAACGGCATAGAGTTTCCCGAGCGCCATCCCAACATAGACGGTGGCATGTTTGCCGTATGGAATGACCATGTGGGCAACGGCATCAGCGACAAGGATGTGCACTACCGCGTGATGCCGGCGCTGCGTACCCTTGCCACCAAGACATGGACGGGTGCCGCCACCTCGTTCGACTACGATGTCTTCATGCGTCAGGGCACCGCGCTCTGTGAGGCTCCGGGCATCAATTATGCCGGCTACTATCCGCAGGGCACCCTCCTGCAGCGCGACCGCGTACAGCCGGGCGACCGCATAGACCTTCCGCAGGTAGGATGGCACTACCGCGTGAGCTTCGACATCGACGCCGTGCGCGAGAATAGGGGCACCGTGCTCTTCAGCCACGGAGATACGCGCTTCTATCTGGCCGACCCCGTATCGGGACTTGTCGGATTCAGCCGCGACGGCTACCTCAATCACTTCGGTTACCAGTTCTATCCCGGCGAGAAGGCCCATGTGGCCATAGAGGGCGACCAGCTCAAGACCACACTCTATGTAAACGGCAAGGCCGTCAGCACGCTCGATGTGAAGAAGATTACCTATGGCAAGGCTGGCATCAACTATATCAGCACCCTTGTCTTCCCGCTCGACCAGGCAGGCGACAGTTTCCGCAGCCGCATCTCGAACCTGAGGGTGGAAAGCCTTACCGACCAATAACCATTCACGGTCGCAGACCCTCATCATGGGGCTACCTACAAGCGATAGAGGAGGTACAGACAGGTGCCGCCTCTATCGCTTCTTTTTTTCATCTGCCCCATTCATCTTCGTAAACGTGGCATTTAGGTGGGCTAAATGCCACGTTTAGCCCACCTAAACGCCATGTTTAGCCAGCGCAATAGTCATGCCTGCATTTTCCGTGTGACGGATTTCGGTGCACATATTTTTCCTGCATAACGAATAAATCTGAAATATAATTTGTACATTTGCACGTTGAACAATAACCATCTGCTTATGTTTACACGTATCAAGCGGCTCCATCTGGAGCATTCCATATTCTCGCCGTTTCTGGCGGTTGCCATCAATATCCTGCTGGTGTATGCCGCCTATACCCTTACACGGGTGGAGTATCTGCTGGAAAACTACGGCTACTTCGCCGAAAGCGTGCGCGAGGGACATCTCCTGCGGCTCTTCTGGGGCGGTATCGTGTTCGACACGCCGGGCATCATGTACACCAACGCGCTGTACATCCTGCTGATGCTGTTTCCTCTGCACTGGAAGGAGAATGTGACCTACCACAAGGTGTGCAAATGGATGTATATGGTGGTTAATACGGTGGCCATCGCCATTAGTCTGGCAGACTCGGTGTACTTCAAGTACACGCTCAAGCGCACATCGGCCAGCGTCTTTGAGGAGTTTGCCGGCGAAGACAATCTGGGTGCTATCCTTGGTGTCGAGTTGTTGCGCCACTGGTATCTGGTGCTGATGGCTGTGGTGCTGGTCTATGCGCTTTGGCAACTTTATTTCATGCCCCGCATCGATATTAAGAAGGCTTCGCTCGTGCGGTACTATCCGTTGCAGGTGCTCTGTCTCGTCTTTGCCGGCGTATTGTGCGTGAGTGGTATCAGGGGCGGTCTGCTCAACCACTGGTACCACTATGTGGTGGCCGTATTCATGGCCTATGCCGCCTACAAGATGACGGACCGCAAGCCGGTGTGGCGCTTGGCGAGAGCTGTGGTGGCCTTGGCGGCCGCTGTGCTGGTGGCGACGGCGCCTATTGGCGGCTGGAGACACCGCGACATACGTCCGGTGGCGCTGGGCAATGCCAATGAGTACACCTACCGTCCCACCGAGGTGGCGCTGGTGCTCAACACGCCGTTTTCTATCATCCGCACCTTCGGCAAGTCGGTGTTTACCGATCCCGGCTATTATCCCGACAAGGCCGAGCTGGCCAAGGTCTTCGACCCATTGCACCGTCCTGATCATCAGGGGATGACGCGCCGCAAGAATGTGGTGGTGTTTATCATCGAGAGTTATGGCCGCGAGTATATCGGCAGCCTTGCCCGCACGGTGCTGGGCGACAGTTACAAGGGCTACACCCCGTTCACCGACTCGTTGGCTGCCCACAGTGCCACGTTCAGATACTCTTACTGTAACGGCCGTAAGAGCATCGACGGCATGCCCTCGATACTGTCGAGCGTGCCCATGTTTATCAAGCCGTTTATCCTCACACCCCAGTCGATGAACAAGCTCAGCGGTCTGGCCGGCTATCTGGGCCAGAAGGGCTACTATTCGGCCTTCTTCCACGGAGCTCGGACGGGCAGTATGGGATTCAACGGTTTTGCTAATGCCACGGGATTCAAGGACTATTTTGGCCGCGAGGACTTCTGTCAGGACAAGCGTTTCGACGGCGACAAGGACTTCGACGGCTATTGGGCCATCTGGGACGAGCCGTTCATGCAGTATTACTGCGCCAAGATGGGTGAGATGCGGCAGCCGTTTGTCACGGCGCTCTTTACGGCGTCGAGCCATCATCCCTACCAGATTCCCGACAAGTACAAGTCGCTCTATCCGGAGGAGGAGCTGGTCATACACAAGTGTGTGCGCTATACAGACAATGCCCTGCGCCGCTTCTTCGATGCCGCCAAGCAGCAGCCGTGGTTCCACAACACGCTGTTTGTCATCACCTCCGACCATACCAACCTCTGCAATCATCCAGAGTTTGCCTCTGACTTGGGTGGATTCTGCTCGCCCATCATCATCTACGATCCCAGTGGCGACATAGAGCCCGGTATGCGCGATGCCATTGCCCAGCAGACCGACATCATGCCCACTGTGCTCGGCCATCTGGGCTATGACGAGCCGTATGTGTCGTTTGGATGCGACCTGCTTAATACGCCGCCCGAGGAGACATGGGCCGTCAATTATCTCAACGGCGTGTACCAATATTGCAAGTACGGCTATGTGCTGCAGTGGGACGGCAAAAAGACGGTGGCGGTGTATCGGCTTACCGACGCGCTGATGCGCCATAACCTGGTGGGAAAGGTCAAGGAGCAGGCGCAGATGGAGCGTGAGGTGAAGGCTATTATCCAGTCGTACATGGATAGGATGATTGACGACAGGCTGGTGCCGTGATGTATCACCCCAAACAAGCATAGAGCGACATGATATTTGTAAGAGACAAGGGAAGGATGTGCAACAACCTGTTGCAGTATGGACATGTGTATGCGTGGGCTCGGGAGCATGGGCGGCGCACGGTGTCTATGCGGTTTGCCTACAAGTATCCTTACTTCCACATAGGCGATACGGCGTGGCACAACTTTGCGGTGTATGCGCTGGCCAAGTATGGGGCCAAGATAGGGTTGCTGCCCGTAGCGGGCTTTCATAGTCCCGAGGGCAACCCGGAAGCGCAGTCGCTGCTCGAGCGGCGGCGGTGGCTGGTGGTGGAAGGATGGGAGGTGAGATACTACGACTTGTTCCTGAAATACAAGCAAGAGATATTGCAGCTATTCGCTTTTAAGGATAGTGTGCGCAGGAGGGTGGAGGAGACGCTCCGCCAAGGCGGTGGCGCGGACGGTCTGCGTCTCGGCATCCACATTCGGCGCGGCGACTACAGCCGATGGAATGGTGGCAAGTATTTTTTCGACGACGAGGTGTATATCGACTATATCCGGCGCTTTGCTTCACAGCATCCCGACAGGAAGCTAAGCGTGTATATCTGTGGCAACGACCCCACGCTGGACCGCGAGAAGTTTCGGCGTGCGTTGCCCGGCATGGCGGTCTCGTTTCCCGACGGCAATCCCGGCGAAGACCTCTGTCTGCTCTCCGAGTGCGACTGGCTCATCGGCGCTCCCAGCACGTTCTCGCTGGTGGCCTCGATGTACCATGACCGCCCGCTATGCTGGATGATGGCACCGCTCAAGCTGGGCGAAACGCCCACTTTCGGGTACTTCGACCATCTCTTCAGGCATATTCTGTAAGTAGGAAAAAGGATAAATAACAGGTGCCAAGGCTGCCAAAAGGGCTGGCCTTGGCACTTATGATTTGGGGTCGTCCAAGCCTTTCTTGCGCCGCAGTTCCTCCACGCTGTCAGTCATGTTCACGCGCCCTGTCTCGGGGTCGTAACGCAGATTGTATTCTTCACGGGTGCGCTTCCAGCGGTTGTGTGTCCACAGGTAACAGGCTGGCTGGCGGCGGATGGACGTCTCGAGCAGTCGGAAGTAGGTATCGGTGAGCTGCCATTCTTGCGTCTGTTCGGGATGCATCTCTATCGGAATCATCGTACACTCGTAGTAACCACGGCGCGGACGGCGGATATCGGCATAAAAAACGGCTTGCCCAGTGCCGCGCATCAGTTTCTCGGTGCCGGTCAGCACAGGCGTATCATGGTGCAGGAAGTCTAACCAGTGGTGGATGTTGTTCCAGAACGGAACCTGGTCAGAGATGTATCCCATGACAATGGGCTGTCCCTCCTTGCGGTACTGGGCGATGCGGCGCAAGGTCTCGGCCATGGGAATGCTGACCGACCCGAAGCGGGAGCGGAGGCGCACAAACAGGCGGTCGAACCACGGGTTTTCGAGCACGTGATAGATTTGCGTACACTGTCCCGACGGCGATACCCACAGCGGGAGTGAGGTAATCCACTCCCAGTTGCAATAATGACCCAGATAGACACCGCATGACTGTCCGCGGGCTACGCACTCGTCTATCTGCTCTGTGCCCTTAAACTGCATGCGGCGCATCATCTGCTGGCGGCTCATGGACATCAGTTTGATGGTCTCTATCATATAGTCGCAGAACCAATGGTAGAAGCCGCGCTCAATGGCAGCGATCTCTTGCGCCGTCTTGTCGGGAAACGAGTCGGTAAGATGTCGCCGTACCAGCTTGGTGCGGTAGCCTACCACATGGTAGGCGAGGAGATAGAAGATGTCTGACACCCTGTATAGCACCCAAAGCGGCAAGAGCGACAGCAGATAGAGCGCACTGTATAGACAATGGTATAATATCTTCATGACAGGAACAGCTTTTGGGCGCACTTAAACCTGCTGCATATCGTGCAGTTTCTTATAGTATCCGTTGGTCTGGAGCAGTTCCTCGTGTGTGCCGCGCTCCACGATGTGGCCTTCGTGCAGCACACATATCTCGTCGGCGCTCTTGATGGTCGACAGGCGGTGGGCTACGGCGATGGTGGTGCGCGTCTTCATCAGTCGTTCCAGCGCCTCCTGCACGAGCCGTTCGCTCTCCGTGTCGAGTGCTGAGGTAGCTTCGTCAAGGATAAGGATAGGAGGATTCTTGAGGATGGCTCGTGCGATGCTCACACGCTGGCGTTGGCCACCACTCAAGCGGCCACCGCGGTCACCGATATTGGTGTCGAATCCGTGTTCCGATTCGGTGATAAACTCATAGGCGTTGGCAATCTTGGCCGCCCGCTCCACTTCCTCGCGCGTGGTGTTCTCCACGCCGAAAGTGATGTTGTTGTAAAACGAGTCGTTGAACAGGATAGCCTCCTGGTTCACGTTGCCGATGAGCTGCCGCAGGTCGTGTATGCCCAGGTCCTTGATATTGATGCCGTCTATCAGCACCTCGCCCTCCTGCACATCGTAGTATCGGGGGATGAGATCGAGCATGGTGGACTTGCCAGAGCCGCTCTGGCCCACGATGGCGATGGTCTTGCCCTTGGGGATGACGAGGTTGATGTCGCGTAAGATCCACTGCTGCTCGTACTTGAATGATACGTGGCGGAACTCGATGTCGTGTTCCAGACTGCTGATGTGTACAGGATGCTCACATTCCTGTATCGCGTTCTCGGCATTGAGTATCCTGTCGATGCGTTCCATGCTCGCCAGTCCCTTGGGGATATTGTATCCGGCCTTGGAGAAATCCTTGAGTGGGTTGATGATGGAGTAGAGCATCACCAAGTAATAGATGAATGTCGGGCCCGACATGACGTGGCTCCGCAGCACCATGATGCCGCCAAACCAGAGTACGATGACAATCATGAGCGTGCCCAGAAACTCGCTCATAGGATGGGCGGCCTGCTGCCGTATCTGCACACGGGCCAGTTGGTCGCGATAACTGCTGTTGGTACGGTTGAAACGGCGGTTCATCTTCGCCTCGGCGCAGAACGCCTTGATGATACGCAGTCCGCCGAGCGTTTCCTCCACTTGGCTCATGGTGTCGCTCCAGAGGGCTTGCACTTTCACACTGTTGGCCTTGAGCTTGCGTCCCACCATGCCCATGAACCATCCGAAGAGCGGCACGAAGCAGAGGGTGAAGAGCGTGAGTTTCCAGGAGATGAAGATGAGGGCTCCGAAGTAGAAGAGGATGAGGATAGGATTCTTGATCAGCATGTCTATCCATGCCATGATACTGTTTTCTATCTCCTGCACGTCACCGCTCATACGGGCGATGATGTCTCCCTTGCGCTCTTCGCTGAAGAAGCCGAGCGAGAGGGTAGTGATTTTCTTGTACAGTTGGTTTCTGATGTCCCTTACCACGCCGGTGCGCATGGGGATGATGGCCGCCGAGGCGAGGAAGTAGGCCCCCGTCTTGAGGAAGGTCATGAAAGTGAGAATCAATCCGATCAGCAGCAGCGTGGTGACGGGGTTGGTCCACGCAATGAGTTCCCGCACGTAGTAGTCGGCATTGTTGGCCAGCACATCTTTCAGGTTATCCCAGTCCCAAGGCATGAGCTGGGTGGATGTGGCATGCCCATCCGTGTCGAACAGAATCTGCAGGATGGGGATGATGGCGGCAAACGAGAATATGTTCAGGATGGCAGCGAGGATATTGAACACGACCGACCCCACCAGATACCGCTTGTAGGGTGGGATGTACCGCTTTAGGATTTGTAGGAATTCTTTCATAATGTTGCAAATATATACTATTTATGCGGAAAAAGCAAGCGAGCGAAAAAAATTTTTAGTCTTTACGCCCAACTTCCACGCCAAACAGCGTGGCGCTGGTGCTTCCGGTGATGCGCACCCTCACGGTGTCGCCGATATGGTGGCTCCCCTTGTCGAGCACCACGGCCTTGTTTTGCGGCGTGCGACCCATCAGCTGCTCCCGGCTGCGCTTGCTGTAGCTCTCGATGAGCACATCAAACTCCTTGCCCTCGTCCTTGCGGTTCTGGAGGGTGCTTACCTCGGTCTGCAGGTGTATCAGTTCGTTGAGGCGGGCTATCTTCACTTCCTCAGACACATTGTCAGGCAGATGCTTGGCCGCATACGTGCCCGGCCTCTCCGAATATTTGAACATGAAAGCACTGTCGAAACCCACCTCGCGCACCAGAGAGAGCGTGAGCTGGTGATCCTCGTCGGTCTCATCGTGGTATCCCACAAAGATGTCGGTGGTGATGCCGCAGTCGGGGATGATGCGGCGGATGGCAGCAATCTTCTCCAGATAGTCCTCGCGGGTATATTTGCGGTTCATGAGCCGCAGCACCTTGTCCGAACCGCTCTGTACGGGGAAGTGGATATGGTGGCAGAGATTGGGCTCCTCGGCAATGGCGTGCAGGATGTCCTCTGTCATATCCTCAGGATTGGACGTGGTGAAGCGCACGCGCATGTCGGGCACCGCACGGGCTACCATGCGCAGCAGTTCGGCAAACGAGGTGGAGCCCGGTTCACGCTTTCCAGATGGCGAGAGTCCATACGAGTTGACGTTCTGTCCCAGCAGTGTCACCTCTTTGAAACCCTTGTCGTGCAGGTCGGCCACCTCGCGGAGGATGCTCTCTACGTCTCTCGACCGCTCGCGGCCCCGTGTGTAGGGCACGATGCAGTAGTGGCAGAAGTTGTTGCATCCGCGCATGATGCTCACGAATCCGCTTACGCGGTTGCCTCCTATCCTTTGCGGAATCACGTTGCGGTA
Organism: Bacteroidales bacterium; assembly: GCA_004554665.1. Classification (GTDB taxonomy): domain Bacteria; phylum Bacteroidota; class Bacteroidia; order Bacteroidales; family Bacteroidaceae; genus Prevotella. The sequence continues at coordinate 44,840 of SFKY01000005.1, read as the reverse complement.
AGTCTCGGTCTTAGACAGTTCGATGTTGATGGCGTTTTGTCCCAGCTCGCACTGCGCGATCATGTCGGGCAGGTTGAGATAGCTGTCTGGCCCACACACCAGGTTGGCATAGTGGTTGTTGATTAAGTCTTCCTTCACGCGCTCGGCCATACATCCCAGCACGCCCAGTATCAGCTTCCGCCCCTTTTTGCGCTCCGCATGCAGGGTGTCGAGCCTGTTGTAGATCTTGTTCTCCGCATTCTCGCGTATGCTGCACGTATTGAGAAAGATGGCATCGGCCAGGGTCTCGTCATCGCACAGCTCGTAGCCGGCCATCTGCATGATGGAGGCCACCACCTCCGAGTCTGCCACGTTCATCTGGCAGCCGTAGGTCTCTATATATAGTTGTTTCATATATTTAGGAATGATGTTTCGTGTGGGAGGGATGCTGCCATGCTTTGGCAGCCGCCATTGTGGCGTGATACAGGGCCACGCCCGATACCAGTCCGGCCAATGCATCGATCACGTAGTGGGCCTGTATGTAGACCGTGGCCAGGCAGAGCAGCACATAGATGGGCATGAGACACCAGCACAGGCGGTAGCTGCGCACCCGCCAGAGCAGCATCATGCACACCGTGGAGACCCCCACGTGTGAGCTGGGAAACGCTGCGGTGGGGCGCTCGCCGGCCGCTTTGGCATCTTCTACCAAGTGATAGAACAGGCCGTCAGTATATCCCGGGGTGGGGAGACAGTCTTGGTGATGGTTGAAATAGTCGCCCAGAGCGGGAAACGCCCCCCGGGCAATCTGGTCGAGCCCTACCGCCTTATAATAAAAGGTGGGGCCCACCACCGGAAGCACGTCGAAGACGATGTAATAGGCGAAGAACGAGGCGATGATGACAAACGCGCACTGCGTGAACTCCTCGTAGTGCCGGAAGAAGTACGCGAAGACCACCACTCCTATCAGCGGATAGTACGCGGCATAGCCCAGGCTCATCAGTTCGCTCACTACGACCGACGGCCATCGTGCTGCAAATATCAGGGCCGGCTGACAGCCAAACAGGGCTTGCTCCCAGGCCGCGAAATGGTGGTCGAGGTTGGGCAGCAGGCGGTTGATCTCGTACGTGTCGGGGTACCACCATGCCAGCAGTGAGATCTGTGCCACCACCCTCACCATCATGGTAAACCGGCACGGCACAAGGCGGTACACTGCCCACAGGGCTGCTGTCATGGCCACGACCCGTGCGCGCCCCCAAATCATGGATTCGGGATTCTCTATCTTGGTATAGGCAAAGAGAACGATGAGGAGCGTGAGCGCGAGATAGCCCATGACCACCCATTCGAATGCCATCAGTCCCCTATGGGGCTTCTTCTCTATCTTGAAAATGTCGATAATCTGCTTCAAAACCTAATCCGATGTTTCTCGGGACGGCCTACAGCCACCCTTCTTGTTTATACCAGCTGATGGTCTCTGCCACACCGCGCTCCAGGTCGTAGTGTGGATGATACCCCAGTTCGTCCATAGCCGGCTCTACGTTGCAACGCCAGTTGCGTTGGCGCAGGATATGGTACTTGTCGTTGTTGAGCGCGGTCACCTTGCCCGTCATGCGGCTTGCCCACTCGCCACACGTGGTCACGATATGCAGCAGCCACACGGGTGCCTTGATGCGTATCCACCACGGATGTCCCAGTGCCCTGCGGATAAGGCGGCTGAAGTCGCTCGACTGGTACACCTTACCGTCGCTGAGGAAATACTTGCGCCCGTTCATGCCGTGGTCGAAGGTGAGGAAGATGGCCTGCACCAGGTCCTTGACATAGACGAAGGTGATGTCTTGGCGCTTGAAACCCACCGAGAAGTCCAGATGGCCCTTGATAGACTTGGCCATGAGGAAATAGTCTTTCTCCCTGGGGCCGTAAACGCCTGTGGGGCGCAGGATCACGTAGGGGAAACTGTTGCCTATGGACTCGATGAAGCGCTCTGCCTTGAGCTTGCTCTTGCCATAGGCGGTGTTAGGTTTCGGGAAGTCGTCCTCTGTAATCTCCTGATAAGGCTGCTGCTCCTTGATGGCGCCAAATACGCTGAGCGAACTCAGGTACACAAACTTGTGGATGGGCATCTGCAGGTTGAGCAGCGCTTTGACCAACCGCTTGGTTCCCTCGGTGTTGACCTCGTAGAAGTCTTCGGGATGCAGGCTCTTGGTCAGGCCGGCTGCATGCACCACGTAGTCGAAGTGGTGGTCGGCCAGCGCCTCCTCTATGTTTTTCTGCGAAGAGAAATCGAGTGATATGAAATGGATGCGCGGGTCTGCGAGATAGCGTCTGGAGCTCGATGGGCGTACGGCCGCCCATGTTTCCATGCCTCGTCGGAGCGCTTCTTCGACGATAAAACTGCCGATAAAGCCGCTCGCACCCGTTACAAGTATCTTCATTGATGGTGATTCATTCATATTTAGCTTGCAAAATTACATGAAAATACTTGTATTTCAAAAAATTACAACCACTTTTATCGTTTTTTCTGCCTCACTTGTCCACCATTGCTGTCATTTTGACCAATTTTTAACCCTCAGATAAGTTCATTAGAAAATGGTTATAGACATTTCGTATAGACTGATTTAGGTGTATTGTGCCCTCGCCCCGTGGGAGAGGGGTAGGGTGAGGGCACAATACACCCTAAATCTGTCAGTAAGAAATGTAAATCACTCTTTCCAATGAAACACTGATTTGGGGTAAATGCCATCTTTACGGCGCTAATCATGGCATTTACGATGGCTAAATGCCACGTTTACGATGCGCAACGGTGGAGGTTGGGAGTGAGGGTGGTTACAACTGGCCGCTCTCTATCTGCCGCACAATGCGCTCGGTGAGGCGGTCTACGCCGTTAGGGTCGTACTCCTTGCGTAGGCTGGCACCGAAGAGCCAGGCAAAGGCTTGGTACACGCCGGCACGGGCTTGTCCGAAAAAGGCTTGGATGAGGTTGTAAGACGACGAGTTGCACTCGCGGTAGATGAGTTTGATGAGGAGCTTGCCCTGCTGGTAGGTCAGTTTCTTCATGCGGGGTGTGTATTCCTCCTTGATGCTTTGCTCCACGCGCTTCATGTGCCGGTCGCGTGCCTCCTTGTTGGGCAAAGTCTCCAGATAGTCGTAAGTTTCGAGGATGATGGCACGGCACTCCTTGGCGATGGGCAGCACCTTCTTGATGTTGTACACCAGCCTGTTGTACTTGGCCCGCTGCCGCTCGTTCTTGAAGGTGGGTGTGGGGTAGACGTAGATGTTGTTGAGCTCCACGTATTGGATAGAGTCGGTGCCCAGCAGCACCTTGCCCACCTTGACCGACGGCTCGAAGGTGGCACGCTGCATGTCCACCCGTCTGTCTTCGGGCTTCATGCCCTTGTCGGTATGTGTCTGTGCCGACAGGGGCAGCGCCATGCAGAGCGCCCATACACCTATTATAATCTGTTTGATGCCGTTCATCGGGCGCAAATGTACGGATAATATCCGAGCGTGCGAAATTATTTTACCTTAAATTGCTTAAAATCATGTACGCAGGAGGTTACGGCGGTCTCACTCATAGAAGATGGGAAGCGGCGGTTCGTCGAGCGGGCGGTCGCTGTGGGCGGGTTCGTCGAGCGGTGTGCCGCCCCATTGGCTGCGGAGGATGCGCAGGCCGCGCATGGGCGAGAACCATACGCTCATGACGGTGCCTTCGCTGCCTCTGTCAGGCAGCAGGCGGGCGTAGGTCTGCATGTATCGCTCAAATCCCAGCAGCGCATGGTTGCAGATTTCCACAGCCCTTTGTCGTTCTTCGGGCGGCACCTGCCCATCGGCATCCTTGTGGATGGTGCGGATGGCGGTAGCCTCGCGGAAGGCATCCATATAGAGCGAGGAACAGAGCACACGGTTGCCCAACAGTTCGAGGTAGGAGCGTGCCGGGGATGTGGCGGCCTCGCCATAGAGCTTGGCTATCAGCTTGCCGGCCTGCACGTAGAGCTGTGAGCAGTGGGCTATGTGGTCGGGATTCATCCACGTATAGGAACCGCCGTTGCGCCATGCGCCCACCCAGCAGAATCCGATGTTGCCGAGTTTGTCTTTGGAGAACTGGTCGGCTTGGTCTATGAGGTGCATGGCGCGGCCATACGTGTCGGTATCGGCTATGCCCAACCGGGTGGCATAGGCACGGTAGAAGGGGTCGGGCATCACAGTGGGGCCGAGGGTGGTCTCCGCGGCGTATCGGAAGGTGGTGCGGTTTTCTGCCGTGCGCCAGTGGTTGAACAGGAGCGAGTGCAACTGGGCACCGTTGTTGAGGCTGTCCATCTGTTGGAGCAGGGTACCGATGCCGTGGATGGCATTCTGCTGCTGGTACATCAGTCCGTCAAACTCTATCCATGAGTAAAGTTCGGTGCGGGCGAGGTCTTCGCGCGTGCGGATAAAGCTGCCGAAAGCCTGTGAGGTGCCCTCGCTGCCGTGTGAGGGCATGACAGCGATGTAGTGGTCGGGAAGCGAGCGGCGGGCCAGGTGGTAGACGGCTTCGATGTACTTGCCCACGCTGCAGTAGATGCCGGCCTTCAAGGTGCGGCCGCCCGGGCCGAAGTCGGGGTCGGCTTCGAGCTGGTGGATGGTGGCTTGGATAGTGCCGATCTGGGCGTAGAGATAGGCGAGGTCGTTCTGGCGTGGCGCAATGACGCGCGTCACGAGCGTGTCGGCCAGAATCTCAGGACCAAACCATCGGGTGAGCGTGCTGGTCACCTCCTTGTCGGTGCAGGCGGCACCCCATCCGCCCGTCTCCTCGGTCATCAGCTCCAGGTCGTCCACCAGTGGGTAGGTGTCGATGAGCTTGCGGGCCAGCCGGGTCGTCTGCTCCACGGTGTAGGTGCGCGGTTCAAACGACAACTGGATGCGCAGGCCGAGCCGTTTGGCCTCTTGCATGAGCTGTTGCATCCAGCGGATGGCCACTTGACTGCATTGGTGGGGCGAATCGTACACGGCTTCGGCCTCGGGGATGCAGAATATCGAATCGTTGAGGGTGGCTATCTGTTTCAGGAACGGAGCATGGCCGAAATGGTGCTTGTTGCCATAGAAGAATTGGCCTGCATAGTGGGTCTCGCCGGTCACGTCTTCCTCGTACCACTGCATGGGATAGTTGTGTATGGTGAGCTTGTTGAAGCGCATGCGTACCATGTTCTCGAGATAGGTGCGTACCTGACCGATGGGATACGACGAGATGTCCATAGGGAAGTTGACATGCTGTCTGATTCCGCGCCATCTCACATGCGGCGTAATCACGCGCTTGCGTCCGGCCACATGGCTCCAGTCTGCGTGGTCGGGCAGGGTGGTGCCGGTAATGTCGAAGATGACACCGGCATCCTCGCAAAAGGAGTAGAGGGCGTGCAAGATGCCGATGGGGTCTGCCGCCGTGAGGGTGACATGCAGCTTGTGGTTGCAGCTGTAGGCAAAGGTTCCGGTCGCGGCATAGGCTTTCTTGTAGCGGAAGGTGAACGACAGCGGCTTGTGGGTTGTGCCGGAGGTGGCTTGGAGGGCGTTGCCCAAGCGCACGGCCTCGGTCTTGGCGTACTCGATGGTGGAGGATCCGGCGAAGGTGTCGGAAACTTGGATGGCCAGTGCCTGGATGCCCATCAGGCACAGCACAAGCAGACTGATAGCTTTTCTCATAGTGTCTTGATACTTTATAGATAGATGTTGCAAAGTTACGAAAAATGTATTGGGTAACCTGTCCCGATAATGACTTTTTGCCGGTAGCCCACCGGCTTTTTAACCTTTTGCATGGTGGCTGGCCTGAAAAAAGTATGGGGATGCTTGCTCTCCATCGAGCAGCATCCCCATTTCTACGTTAGTATGTTATGAAAAATTTGAGAGAATTGAAACTTCACAGTTTCGTTTTTTTGTTTTACTAAACATGATTTTATAGAGAAAGCATAGAAATATCTACTTCATATACGGCCTATTGGTCTCAGACTGCAGGCTGCTCTGCTTCATCGTGTCGATGGTGGCCGAGTCTGCCTTGGCAACCGATACGCCGTGCTGCACCCGGGTATAGTCGTAACCGCTCAAGTTGCCGATGGGCTCGTTGGGGGTATCAAAAGACATCTGGATGGCATTGCTCAGCGTGATGACGATTGCTACCACGGCGGCAGCCTTGAAGAGTGGTTTCAGCCGTTGCGGCATAGTGATTACCCGTGCCTTCACCTGCTGGGGCTCTTCGACGATGGCAAGCATCTTTTCGTCAAAATCGTCGCCCAATACATCGGCTTTCACCTCTTCTGCCTCATACGCAAACAGGTCTCTATAGGGCAGCAGGTCAGCAGGAACATCCTTCTGGCCGAAGAAAGTGCGCAGGATTTTCTCCTCCTCCAGCGTGGTCTCGCACTTCCAGTAGCGCTCTAATAGTTGTCTGATGTATCTATAGTCCATAATTATCTAATTGTTTAAACCTTTGTTTGATAGCTTGGCGGGCCCGGAAGATGTTAACCTTGACCTGTTCCTCGCTGATTTCCATAATCTCAGCTATCTCTTTATAGGGTTTTCCTTCAAAATCGCGGAGCTGCATGCAGCATCGTTGTTTCTCCGGAAGTGCATCGACCAGTCTGCGAATCAGCGTCATCCTGTCTTTGTGCAGCATCTGCTCGTATGGAGATGACGAGCCATCAGGTTTCTCTTCTGCCGCGCCTCCTATCTGGCTGTCTTGGCGTGACGACCGCTTGAGATGGTCGAGTGCAAGATTCTTACAGATGGTCAGGCTGAACGCTTCTATCGAGTCTATCTCGTCCCAGCTTTCGCGTTTGTTCCAGACCTTGATCAGGGTGTCCTGTACGATATCCTCGGCTTCCTCTCTGTTGAGCGTAATCCGAAGCGCCAGCCGATAGAGTGCGTTCTTTAGTGGCAGTACATCGTTCCGGAAACTGATCTTTTTCATCTGTCAATCTGCTTAAATGACGTTTAGGGGGAAGCGAAAGTTACAGGGGTGTGGGTGTAAAAATCGTATTTTTAACGTTTATTTAATCACGGTGCCGTGATTTCCATCGATGGCGGTGGCCAGGGTGATGATAACCTTGCCTACGCCGGCATCGATGGCAGCAAGTGCATTTTCCACTTTCGGAATCATGCCGCCCGAGATGGTGCCGTCGGCTACATACTCCGTAAAAAGGCTGTGGGTAATGACCGGTATCAGGCTCTCTTCGTCGTCAGGGTTGCGCAACACGCCTTTTTTCTCAAAGGTGTAGATGAGCGTGACATCGTAGAGGGGAGCCAGCGCCTTGGCCACAGTACTGGCAATGGTATCGGCGTTGGTATTGAGCAGGTGTCCTGCACCGTCGTGGGTAAGTGGGGCGATGACAGGGACGACCGAAGCCCCAGCCAGGACAGCCAGCATCTGGCCGTCTGCCCTGTCCACATCGCCTACAAAACCATAGTCGATGCCCTCTTTGACGGGTCTGCGGTGGGCCTTGATGATGTTGCCGTCGGCACCGGTCATACCGAGTGCGTTGATGCCCCGTGCCTGAAGCCGCGCGACGATATTCTTGTTTACCAATCCGCCATAGACCATTGTCACCACGTCGAGCGTGGCGGCATCGGTGATACGTCTGCCGTTCACCATCGTGGTCTCTATGCCGAGGGCAGCAGCCACCTTGGTGGCCCGTCGCCCTCCGCCGTGTACCAAAACCTTTTTTCCCTCAATGGCGCAGAAGTTGTCTAAAAGCTGGTCGAGCAGTGCCTCGTCTTCCACGATGGCACCGCCCACCTTTACAACGGTTATTTGCTCTTTCATCGTTATTCAAGATACGTGTATCCGTAAAGTCCGGAGCGGTAATTGGACAGGAATTCCTTGCCTTCCTCCAGCGATATCTTCCCTTGTTTTACACTCTTGGTCACCCAGATTTCCAGTTGGCGCACCAGTTTCTTAGGATTGTATTGTACGTAGTCGAGTACCTCCTCCACGGTCTCGCCGTCGAAGATCTGGTCGATATGGTACTTGCCGTCCTTGACACTGATGTGTACGGCGTTGGTATCTCCAAAGAGATTGTGCATATCGCCAAGAATCTCTTGGTAAGCTCCCACGAGGAAGACACCAAGATAGTAAGGCTCGTTGCGACGCAAGGGGTGCAGGGGGAGTACGTGGGAAATCTGGCCGCCCTTGACAAAATTGGCTATCTTGCCGTCAGAGTCGCAGGTGATGTCCTGCAGGGTGGCGTTGCGGGTCGGACGCTCTTCGAGACGCTGAATCGGCATGATGGGAAACAGCTGGTCGATGGCCCAGGAGTCGGGCAGGCTTTGGAAAAGGGAGAAGTTGCAGAAATACTTGTCTGCTAGTAGTTTGTCAAGGTTGCGAAGCTCTTCGGGAACGTGCTTCATGGTCTTGGCAAGCGTGTTGATTTCGTGGCAAACGCTCCAGTACATACTCTCAATCTCGGCCCTGGTCTTCAGATCCACGATGCCGTGCGAGAAGAGCTCCAACGCCTCGTCGCGTATTTGTTCTGCATCATGCCAGTCTTCGAGCATGGTGCGCGGGTTCAGGTTGTCCCAGATCTCGTAGAGGTCTTTTACTAACTGGTGGTCGGTTTCTTTGGCCTCAAATTCTTCGGGCATCTCGGGCAGGCTGGCCGTCTCGAGCACGTCGATGACCAGCACCGAGTGGTGTGCCGTGAGCGAACGACCGCTCTCTGTGATGATATTGGGGTGGTCGATGTTGTTCTTGTTGGCCGCATCGACAAAGGTGTACACGCAGTCGTTTACATACTCCTGGATGGAGTAGTTTACAGAGCTCTCGCTGCTCGATGAGCGTGTGCCGTCGTAGTCTACACCCAAGCCGCCGCCGCAGTCGACGAAGTCTACGTTGTAACCCATCTTGTGGAGGTTGATGTAGAATTGGGCAGCCTCTCTCAGAGCCGTCTGGATGCGGCGAATCTTGGTGATTTGGCTGCCGATGTGGAAGTGGATGAGGCGCAGGCAGTCGTGCAGGCCCTTTTCGTCGAGAATCTTCAGGGCTTGCAGCAGTTCTGAGCTGGTGAGTCCAAACTTCGAGGCATCGCCTCCACTCTCAGCCCATTTCCCCGAGCCGCTCGAAGCCAGTTTGATACGGATGCCGAGATTGGGTTTCACGTTGAGTTTCTTGGCTGCCTTGGCAATGGTGTCGAGCTCGTTGAGTTTTTCCACCACGATAAAGATGCGTTTGCCCATCTTCTGGGCCAGCAGGGCCAGTTCGATGTAGCTCTGGTCCTTGTAACCGTTGCAGATGATGAGCGAATCGCTCTGACATTGGACAGCAATCACGGCGTGGAGTTCAGGCTTGGAGCCCGCTTCGAGCCCCAGGTTGAATTTGCGGCCGTGGGAGATGATTTCCTCCACCACCGGCTGCATCTGGTTTACCTTGATAGGGTAGATGATAAAGTTTTCTGCCTTGTACTGATACTCCTCTGCCGCCTTCTTGAAACAGCTGGCAGTCTTCTCGATACGGTTGTCGAGGATGTCGGGGAAGCGCAATAATACGGGAGGCGTGACGTCTCTCAGCGAAAGCTCGTCGATAATCTCACGTAGGTCTATCCGCGAGTCGTCCTTGTATGGCGATACGTAGACATTGCCTTCATCGTTGATGTTAAAATAAGAAGCTCCCCAACCGTTGATGTTGTAGAGTTCCTTCGAGTCTTCTATGTTCCACTTCTTCATAAGCCCAGTTGTGTTCTAAGTGATGCTACTGATAAGTTTATTTTGTTGAAATCGTCCATGATATTGACATCCAATACATGCTTGGCCTGTATGTAATAAGGTTCGCGCAGGCGCAACTGTTCCCTGATAAATGTGTTCACCTCTTCCGGAGTCTTGTTCAGGAGCAGCGGCCTGACGGTCTTTCCCATCTTCAGATGGGCATGCAGCACTTCGGGCGAGGCTTTCAGGTACACCGTCTCGCCCTGGCGGTTCATATACGCCATGTTGTCGTAGAAGCAGGGTGTGCCTCCGCCGCAGCTGATGATGACATTCTCAAATTCTGCGACCTCGTGCAGCATGGCATGCTCTATTTTGCGGAATCCTTCTTCGCCCCGCTCATCGAAGAGCTGCTTGATGGTCTTGTGCATGCGGTTTTCGATGTACCAGTCGAGGTCATAGAACGGTATGTCCAGCGTTTTCGACAGCGCCTTGCCCAGCGTCGTCTTGCCGGCGCCCATGTATCCTATGAGTATGATGCGCCCCTGCTTCATCTCTTCTTGCGGGGCTTGGGCTCAGGAGCCTTCTCTATGATTTCCTTGCACTCTGCATAGGTGAGCTCGGCAGCCCGCTCGTGCAGTGGTTTCGGCATGCGGTAGTTCTTGCCATCGTAGGCGATGTAGGGTCCGAACCGTCCGTTGAGCACTTCCATCTTCGCATCTTCCTCGAAGCTCTTGATGTGGCGCTGCTGCTCCTGTTTGCGCTTGTCGTCTATCAGTTGGATGGCGCGCTCGATGGTTATCGCCATCGGGTCCTCGCCTTTGGGTATCGATACATACTTCTTGTCGTGGTACACATAGGGGCCAAATCGTCCGGCACCCACGCTTACCTGCTTGCCTTCGTATTCGCCGATGGTGCGGGGCAGCTTAAAGAGTTCCAGAGCCTCGTCCAGTGTCAGGCTCTCCATGCTCTTCTCGGTGGGCAATTGGGCAAAGCGGGGCTTCTCTTTGTCGTCGGCGGTGCCAATCTGTACCACCGGTCCGAAGCGTCCTATCTTTACATACACCGGTTTGCCGGTGGCAGGGTCGGTACCCAGCAGACGCTCGCCGGCCTTGTGCTCCGAACGGGCGTTCATCACCTTGTCCACCGTCGGGGTGAAGGCGGTGTCAAATCCCTTCATCATCTGTGTCCACTGCTCTTTGCCCTCCGCGATCTTGTCAAACTGCTCTTCCACCCGTGCGGTGAAGTTGTAGTCCATGATTTCGGGGAAGTTTTCCATCAGGAAGTCGTTGACCACGAGCCCGATGTCGGTAGGCAGCAGTTTGCCTTTCTCTTTTCCGGCCGTCTCTTTCTTGGTTTTAGACACGATCTTGGCACCCTTGAGCGTGTCGATGGCGATGGTGCGCTCCTCTCCTTTCTTGTCGCCCTTCTGCACGTACTCGCGCTGCTGGATGGTCGAGATGGTGGGTGCGTAGGTCGACGGGCGTCCGATGCCCAGTTCTTCCAACTTCTTCACCAGGCTCGCCTCGGTGTAGCGGATAGGGCCCTGCGAGAAGCGTTCGGTAGACACGATCTCCTTGCGGTCGAGTCTGTCGCCGCTCTTGAGTGCGGGCAGCAGGTGCTCTGCCTCCTCGCCGTTGTCCTCGTCGTCGGTCGATTCGCGGTACACTTTCAAGAATCCGTCGAAGGTCACCACCTCACCGTTGGCGATGAAGCGTTCCTCCTCGCCGTCGATGTCTATCGTCACCGTGGTCTTCTCTATCTCGGCCTCTGCCATCTGCGAGGCGATGGTGCGTTTCCATATCAGCTCGTACAGCCGTCGCTCCTGCAGCGTGCCTTCTATCTCGGTGTCTGCCATAAAGGTGGGTCGGATGGCCTCGTGGGCCTCTTGTGCGCCCTTTGAGTGGGTCTGGTATTTGCGCGGACGGCTATATTCCTTGCCCCACAGACGGCTTATCTCATCCTTGCTGGTGTTGATGGCCAGGGCAGAGAGATTCACACTGTCGGTACGCATGTAGGTGATACGTCCGTTTTCGTACAGGTGCTGTGCCACCATCATGGTCTGTGTCACCGTGAAACCAAGCTTGCGTGCGGCCTCCTGCTGCAGCGTAGAGGTGGTGAAGGGCGGTGCCGGCATGCGCTTGAGGGGTTTGCGGGTGACCGAGGCCACCTTGAATCCCGCTTCCTGGCACCTTTCGAGGAAGTCTACTGCCTCTGCGTGGGTGGCAAAACGCTTGTCGAGCTCAGCTTTCACCTCGGTGGGTGCGCCTTCGCTGCCGTTGGTGGTGAAGACGGCGCTCACGCGGTAGTAGGGCTCGCTCTTGAACTGCTGTATCTCGCGCTCACGCTCCACGATGAGTCTCACTGCCACGCTCTGTACGCGCCCGGCTGAGAGTGCGGGCTTCACCTTGCGCCACAATACGGGCGACAGCTTGAAGCCTACGATACGGTCGAGCACGCGGCGGGCCTGTTGGGCGTTCACCAGGTTCATGTCTATATGGCGTGGATGCTGGATAGCCTCCAAGATGGCCGGTTTGGTGATTTCGTGGAACACGATACGGCTGGTATTGTCCTCGTCCAGCCCGAGCACCTCGCACAGATGCCAGCTGATGGCTTCTCCCTCGCGGTCTTCATCGGAAGCCAGCCACACCTTCTTGGCTGCCTTGACGCTCTTGCGGAGCTCGCCTACCAGTTTTTTCTTTTCCTCAGGTATCTCGTAATCGGGCTCCATCGTCTTCTCGTCGATGCTTAATGTCCGCTTCTTCAGGTCTCTGATATGGCCGAAGCTGGACATCACCTTGAAGTCTTTGCCTAAAAATTTCTCGATGGTTTTGGCCTTTGCGGGGCTCTCCACTATCACTAAGTTGTCTTGCATATCTCAGTAATGTACGTTATTTGAAGCGCAAAAGTAGGCAAAAAGAATCGCTTACACCTTATTAATACGTCTTTTTTCACTTTTTTTAATTATTGTCCGCTTCCCCAATGGTTTTCACCCGGTTTTGAGGGCGGTAAGAACCAGACATGCCACAGGCGCATGGCGCGCGTATATACGCAGGCCATAAATGGTAGGCGATACGTATGTCGCGGCTAAATGCCACGTTTAGCCATCGTAAATGCCACGTTTACGCCTCCTAAACGCCACCTTTATGTTTCCATCGTTGGCAGTTGTCCGAAGTGCCAGCATCGGGGCAAAGGCGAATTAGTGGTTTTGGGAATAAAAAAATAATAATTTAGTGAGGTAAAATGCAATGGTCACGAAATTAATTCGTATTTTTGTTGTCAAAATTTCAGGCAAATGACAAAGTATAGCATTGATACATACAAGTTGACCAGCATGGAGGAGCCTTCTGACGAAATACTTTCCCAACTGATGAGGGAGGCCGCCGAGGATGCACGTATCAAAGGTGAAGCAGCCCACCGCCGTTACCATCTCCAATATGTGCTTTCAGCCCGTAAGGCATTGGCAGCATTTAAGGCAAAGAATCCTACGCTATTCCAAAAATGAAGACTGTGGAAGAAGCGAAGCCTGTATTGATAGTGATAGCAGGGCCTAATGGTTCTGGTAAGCCTGTATGATAGCTATACTTTTGTTCTTCTGCACTAAGCAATATGGCACAGTCATCCCCTATACAGGCACTGCAACAGCAGCGGTTGCTGCTCCAGATAGAGTATGCGGCAGAGAAAGAGGCTTTCAGACGGCAGTCTGAGGCCAAGGGAGTGGCACGCCAAGTGAAAAGGGGCGACGCATGGTTTCCCATACGCGTGGGGAAGAGCTACTACAACTCGCTCAATCAGCGGGCGCTGGAGATTTTCCGCACGGCGGATGAAGATATTTCGCACAATTTCGAGTATGGCCGCCCCGTCGTTTTCTTCCGTATCTCCACTGCCGAGGGGCGACCGGACAAGCAGCAGATTCATTACTTCGGATTTACAGGCATGGTGAGCTATGCCGACGGCGACCGAATGGTGGTGACCGTGCCCGACAATGGGCGCACGGCCGACATTGCGGCTGCTACCGACCCGGTGGGCGTACAGCTCTACTTCGACGAGACCAGCTATCGGCTCATGTTCAGTGCCCTCGACCGTGTGGCCGCTGCCAAGGGCGACCGGCTGGCCTATCTGCGCGACCTCTTCTACACGCATGCGCCGGCGGCACGCTTCACTTTCGACCCCATCCGTATGCCGTGGCTCAATGCCACGCAAGAGCGGGCGGTCAACGAGGTGCTCCGGGCCAAGGATGTGGCTGTGGTACATGGCCCTCCCGGCACGGGGAAGACCACCACGCTGGTAGAGGCCATCTACGAGACGCTCCGCCGCGAGAGTCAGGTGCTGGTCTGTGCCCAGAGCAACATGGCGGTGGACTGGATATCGGAGCGGTTGGTGGACCGCGGTGTGGGTGTGCTGCGGATAGGCAATCCCACCAAGGTCAACGACAAGATGCTATCGTTCACTTACGAGCGCCGGTTCGAGGCCCATCCCGACTATCCCCAACTGTGGGCGCTGCGCAAGGCCATGCGAGACCTGAAGGGACAGCGCAAGGGGCGCACCGAGAGCTGGCACCAGAAGATGGAGCGGCTCAAGGAGCGCGCCACCGAACTGGAGCTGCGTATCCGTGGCGCACTGTTTGCCGACGCACGGGTCATCGCCTGCACGCTCGCTGGCTCTGCCTCGCCGCTGCTCGACGGACAGCGGTTTGCCACGCTCTTTGTGGACGAGGCGGCGCAAGCCTTGGAGGCGGCATGCTGGATTCCCATGCGGCGGGTGTCGCGTGTGGTGCTCGCAGGCGACCATTGCCAGTTGCCTCCCACGGTCAAGAGCATGGCCGCGCTCAAGGGAGGGCTGGGCGTCACGCTCATGGAGCGCATCGTGGCAGCGCATCCCGAGGTGGTGACGCTGCTCCGCATGCAGTATCGCATGAATGAGCAGATCATGCGTTTCTCCAGCGAGTGGTTTTATGACGGACAGGTGGAGTCGGCACCGCAAGTGAGCCATCGGGGCGTGCTCGACTATGACCATCCGATAGAGTGGATAGTGCCCGAGACGCTGCCCGCCGACGAGTGCGAGGCCGAACCGTGTAGGGAGCAGTTTGTGGGCGACACCTTCGGCCGTATCAACCGGGGCGAGGCCCACTACACACTCGACAGGCTGCAAGACTATCTCACCAAGATAGGGCGACAGCGTGTCCTCGACGAGCACATCGACGTGGCCATCATCTCCCCCTACCGTGCACAGGTGCAGTACCTGCGCAGTCAGCTGAAGCAGCGAGGCTTCTTTAAGCCCTACCGCCATCTCATCACTGTCAACACGGTAGACGGGTTCCAAGGTCAGGAGCGCGACGTGGTGCTCATCTCGCTCGTCAGGTCCAACGAAGAGGGGCAGATCGGGTTTCTCCGCGACCTGCGGCGCATGAATGTGGCCATCACCCGGGCGCGGATGAAGCTCATCATCATCGGCGACAGGGAGACCATGACCCGCCATCCGTTTTACAGACGGCTGTGGGAGTATGTGGAGGATATCAGGCAGTCGTCTGAGGCACCGTCAGAGGCGAGACACGGGGAGTGAGAACCAGTTTATATTCAGCACGATAGCGCATGTTACAGAGAGATTATTTTTTACGGATGATACAAGAGTTTGCCCGGGCGTTGGCCAATTTCTTGGAGAAGCAGCACGACGACGAGAAGCGCGACCGCGAGATGGCCGAGCTCTACCGCCAGTATGTGGGCGATTATGGGCTGCTGCGCAATCTGTCGGTGGCCGAGACCATGACCTATGCCCACGACACCTGGCCCGACGACGAGCGCATCGAGCGGTTGGGTATCTTGGCCGAACTGCTCTATACCGAGGCATCGTACAAGCAGGCTCCGCTCTGCCTGATGCTGTACGAGAAGGCCTACAGTCTGTACGATTACGTAGACCGTCATAGCGATACCTTTTCCATGAGTCGCCGGCAGAAGATGAAAGCCATCAGCACCCTGCTTGCCGACGCCACCCGACCGTAACCCCTTAGCACCTATGAGCCACACCACCGATATGACCACAGGCGCACCGGCCAAGAGTATCGTGCGTTTTGCCCTCCCCCTCATCCTGGGCTACATCCTGCAACAGTTCTATCTGGTGATCGATGCGGTCATCGTAGGCCGCAGTGTGGGCGTGGGTGCCTTGGCCGCCGTGGGTGCCAGTTCGTCGGTCATGTTTCTCATCATGGGCTTTTGCAATGGGTCGTGTGCGGGTTTTGCCATCCCCGTAGCCCAGTCGTTTGGAGCCAAAGACTTTTCCAAGATGCGTGCCTACGTGGCCTCCTCGCTGCGCATTGCCGTGGTCTTGGCCGCTGTCATCACCCTGATAACCTCGCTCTTGTGCCGGAAGATACTGACGGTGGTCAACACGCCGGCCGACATCTTCGCCGAGGCTTACATCTTCCTGTTAGTCAACTTTCTGGCCATTCCCTTTACCGTGGCCTACAATCTGTTGTCGGGCTTTATCCGCGCCCTGGGCAACTCGCGCCAGCCGTTTTATTTCCTTATCGCCTCGTCTGTGCTCAATATCCTGCTCGATTTGGGGTTTATCCTCGTGCTCGGCATGGGCGTGGCCGGGGCAGCTATCGCCACGCTCATCGCCCAAGCCTTTGCCGCCGTGCTGTGTGTCGTGTACATCCATCGCCATCTGCAGTTGCTCATTCCCGTAGGTCATGAGTGGGACTACCACGACAGCATGACGGGACGCCTCTTGGGTACCGGCATTCCCATGGGCATGCAGTTTTCCATCACCGGCATCGGCATCATCATGCTGCAGAGCGCCAACAATGCGCTGGGCACCACCTGTGTGGCGGCATTCACAGCCTCGATGCGCATCAAGTATCTCTTCACGTGCGTCTTCGAGAATGTGGGCGTGGCCATGGCCACCTACTGTGGTCAGAATGTGGGTGCCAAGCGGCTCGACCGCGTGTCGGCCGGCGTGCGTGCTTCCTTGCGTATCGTGCTGGTTTACAGTGTGCTCACATTCCTCATCATTTATCCGTTGGCCGATACCCTGATGTGGCTGTTTGTAGACAGTGGCGGCGAGGAGATAGTGGAGCATGCCGCCCAGTTTATGCGTATCAACAATTATTTCTATGCCGTACTGGGCGTGTTGTGCATCCTGCGTTACTCCATTCAGGGTTTGGGCTTCAGCAACTTGAGCATGCTCAGCGGTGTCATGGAGATGGTGGCGCGGTGCGGCGTGAGCCTGTGGCTGGTTCCGGCCTTTCACTTCACCGGAGTCTGCTTCGGAGACCCCGTGGCATGGATTGCGGCCGACCTCTTCCTCATCCCGGCCTATTTCTTTGTACTCAGACTGTTGCGCAAGCGGCTGGCAGGATAGAGGGATGGAATCGTTTCGCCCTTAAAGAAACCTAATTTTGGGACTGAAACAGGTTGGAAATGAGAATTTTTGTCTATTTTTGTAGAGAGATAGCCATTGTCGGCTACAACTATGTGTAATACGAAACAATATATTCATGTTAAAACGATGATACGACAACAATTTCTTATTCTGCTGATGATGGCAGCAGGGGTGGCATCTCATGCCCAGACCACAGCCAAGCGCCATCACTTCACCGTCGCCAAGACCGACGACATTCGTGAAGCCATCGTCAAGGCGCGCAGCCTGCCCGCTGGCGATACTGCTTACATCCATTTTGCCAAGGGAGTCTATGCCTTGCAGGATCCCATCGTCCTCACCGCCGCCGACAACAGGCCGATGGTGTTTGTGGGCGATGGCGAAGAAAAGCCCGTCATCAGCGGAGGCATCCGCCTCACGGGTTGGGAGCGTACTCCCGAGGGCTGGTGGCGCTGCCATGTGCCCCAAGTGGTGAGGTATAAGTGGCGCTTCGAGCAGTTGTATGTCAACGGTCGTCGTGCCGTGAGGGCAAGAACGCCTAACGAGAAGTGGTTTAAACTTACCGATATGCAGGAACATATCGAGGTGAAGGGTCCTGACCGCATCCAGCCGCTGGCTTCGCAGAAGATGATGACCCGTCCCGAAAACCTTGCCACGCTGCGCGGCCTCTCTGAGAGCGAAGCGGGCGATGTGCTGGCCACTTATTACTTCAAGTGGGACAACTCGTGCTCCTTCCTCCTTTACGCCGAGCCCGACTCCGGTCGCTTCTACACCACAGGACAAGGTCAGAAGCCTTGGAATCCCATCACTAAGAACACCCGATTCATCCTCGAAAACTACCGTGCTGCGCTCGACGCGCCCGGCGAGTGGTTTCTCGACCGCGACGGTACGTTGCTCTACATCCCCCTGCCGGGCGAGGAGATGGAGACAGCCGAGGTCTATGCACCCGTGCTGAGCCAGATTGTGGAAATCAAGGGAACCCCAAACCAGCGGGTGAGCGACAAGACATTCCGCAACCTCTGTTTTGCCCACACCGCTTACTACACACCCAAGCAGGGAGTGCCGCCGGAGCAGGCTGCTGCCGATATCGAGGCCACGATAGAGATGGATTATGCCGACCGTATCGTGATCGACAACTGTGAGATCCGCCACATCGGCAACTATGGCATTTGGATTAGGCACGACTGCAGCGACAACGTGGTCCGCCACAGCCTGCTCTACGATTTGGGAGCCGGTGGTATCAAGGTGGGTTACAACGTTCTCGATTCCAACAGCAATCACGTGACGAGCGGAACCGTCATCGACAACAACATCATCCGTCACGGCGGCCTGCTCTTCCCCTGCGCCGGTGGTGTGGTGCTCCTCCATACGGCCCACAACCGCGTTACCCACAACGAGATAGCCGACATGCGCTACTCGGGTGTATCTGTGGGCTGGGTGTGGGGCTACACAGCGAGTCCCTCGGTTGACAATCTGATAGCCTATAACCATATCCACCACTTAGGATGGGGCATACTCTCCGACATGGGTGCCATCTATACTCTCGGCGTGTCGCCCGGCACCCGCGTGGAGCGCAACGTGATCCACGATATCTACTCTTATGGCTACGGCGGATGGGGTCTCTATATGGACGAGGGCAGCACCGGTATCGTGATGCGCGACAATCTGGCGTACCGCTGCAAGAGTGGCGGCCTGCACCAGCACTACGGCAAGGACAACGTGGTCGAAAACAATATTTTCGCCAACAGCATCCTGCAGCAGATAGATCTTACGCGCAAGGAGAACCACCGTTCGATGACGTTCAAGCACAACATCATCCTTGTCAACCAGGGCAATATCTTCAAGGGAGTATGGGATAAGGCCGATGTGGATATGGACTACAACTGCTATTACGACGAGACCAAGGCCAAGAAGGCTTACTACGGCAAGAGCTTCGGCGAATGGAAGAAGCAGCGAGAGCCTCACAGTGTGTGCGAGCGTCCCATGTTCCGCAATGCGGCACAGGGAGATTTCACGCTGACCAATCTGCGTGCCGCCAAGAAGATAGGCTTCAAGCCCTTTGATACCTCACAGGTCGGCGTGTATGGCGATGCTGCATGGAAGGCCAAGGCCCGCATGCCGCAAGCCGACATCGAGGCGTTTGACCGTATCGTCAAGGCCGGACAGCAGTAATTCTTATTTGTTTTTTACGCTTCGCCCCCCACATTTTCGGGTAATCCTTGCCACTCACAAATGGTGGCAAGCATCATCTGAAAGCGTGGGGGACGAAGCGTTTTTAGTCTATATACTGGTTGACAAAGCGATTTACACGCTCGGTGTAGGCCTCGGGCTGGTCGCGGAAGCTGGTGGCATGTACCGAGCCCGGCACCACCCACATCTCCTTGGGCTGTGGTTTGGCATTGTAGAGGGGCTGGAGCATGGCAAAGGGCACGTAAGTGTCTTTGTCGCCATGTATGAAGAGCATGGGCAGACGGCACTTGGCCACTTGGTGGAGGGGAGAAGCCTCGCCGAAACGCCATCCGTAGCGCAACTGGCACAGGAGGCTGGTGGTGTACATCAGCGGAAAGGCCGGCAGATGAAACGACTGTGCCAGTTCGTTGGAAAATTCGTCCCACACACTGGTGTATCCACAGTCCTCCACCAAGCACTTGATATACGCCGGCAGTTTCTCGCCCGAGAGGCTCATCACCGTGGCAGCCCCCATCGACACGCCGTGCAGCACCATCTGTGTCTTGGCTTCTGGATCGGCAAACATTTGTTGGGCCACCTGTGTCCAATGGAGCACGTCCAACCGGTCTTTCCATCCCATCTGTATGGCTTTGCCCTCGCTGCGGCCATGCCCGTGCAGGTCGGGCAGCAGCAGGTGGTAGCCCTGCCGACCGTAGATAGACGCGATGTGTATCATGCTCATGCAGTTGTCTGTATAACCGTGTACCAGCACGGCCACCCTGCCCTTGGCATGGGGTGCCCTGACATACACCGCATGGTGCCGCTCGCCGGTGGGCATGGTCACAAAGGTGTCGCATAGGGCACTATGCTGCTGCAGGCTGTCTATCCAGGGTTTGATCTGTGGATTTTCTTGCACTGTGCGCTGCAACTGCCGTGGCAGGTCATAACTCGTGGGGCGGTCAGGGCACAGTGCATAGTCGAGCATATACCAGCTGGCTCCGCCCAATCCTATGGCCAATATGGTACATACGATGCCGATTATCCACCATACCCGTCGGCGACGGGTGGGAGAGGCAGTCTTCTGGCCGCCGGAAGTTTTCTTGTCCATCATAGTCATCCTTATTCGTTATTCTTGTGATATATAATCTCATACGTATCGGCGAGCGTGCGCCCCTGCCCCTTGGCCGTCACCTTGATGGTGTTGGCACCCGACTGTAGGCGCAGCGTCTTGCGGGCTATACCGTGCTGGCCTGTGCGTACCTCGCCCACCTCTTGGCCGTTGAGCCAGAACTGTACCGAGGCGCAGTTGGTAAACACCATCAGTTCCAGTTCCTCCCTTGTCGTGGCCACACACCGCTTACCGGCTATGTGTAGCATCGGCTCCGGATTCCAGTTGGCCTTGTAGAAGTAGAAGGCATCCTTGCGCGTCTTGCGGTCAAAGGTCACCAGTCCCTTGTCGTTGACTCCCGGCCGGTCACCCTCCGTGCGGTGCGCCGCGCCAAAGTCGAACATGTTCCACACAAACGTACCCCACACATAGGGCCGTGCCGCTATGATGTCCCAATTCTGTATATGGTAGTAGGTCTGCCAGTTTTCGGGATGCCACCAGCTGTTGGGCACCGGCTGCGAGAGCGAGTCTTGCTGATGGTAGATGCTGGCTCCTGCCCCGTACTCGCTGATACCGATACAGCGATTGGGATGCTGCTCGTGCGTGCGGTCGAGAAACGCGGCCAACGATGCCGGCGATGCTCCATACCAGCCGTCGTAGCGGTTCCATGCCCCGATGTCGGTCACCCAGTTGATGTCGCCGTCTTGGTTGCTGGCACAGGTGGTGATGCGCGAGGCATCTTCCTGGTGCGCCATATCGTTGAGCTCACGCAGATAGGGCACCGGATTGTCGCCCTCTGTCTTGAGCTCGTTGAAGAGACCCCAAAAACAGATACAGGGATGGTTGTACAGCTGCCTGATCATCTCCCTGAGTTGCTGTCGGCCGTTGTCCCTGAATGCCTCGCTGTCCACAAATCCCTTGTCGGCATAGCCGCCGGGTCCTACAAAGGGAATCTCCGACCAGGCCACGATACCCGCCTCGTCGAGCAGCCGGTACATCTCCGGAGCATGAGGATAGTGACTGAGCCTGATGGCGTTGGCCCCCATCTCCCGGATGATGGCCACATCCTCCCGGTGGTGGGTATTGGAGAGCGCATTGCCTATCTCCGGGCGGTCCTGATGGCGGCACACCCCATGCAGAGGCAGGTGACGGCCGTTGAGGAAGAATCCTCTCTCCGGATCTACGCGGAAGAAGCGTAGTCCCAGAGGCTGTTCCACCTCGTCCACCAGTCTGCCGGCCTGCCACAGCGACACCTTGGCGCGGTACATGAAGGGGTCTGCCGTGCCGTCCCACAGATGGGGCTTGGCGATGGTCACGGGCAGCATCACCCGCTGGGTGCTGTCCTCGCCTGTGGTCGACACCTCACGGCTGCCAGTGGCCACGGTGCGCTGTCCGTCGCACACCTCGATACGAGCTGTCAGCCCCTGCTCCCCGCTGCCCGTACCCGAAACCAGCACTTCGGCCTCTACACTGGCCTCGTCTGCCGTCACCCGCCGCTGGTGCAGATACACTCCCGGCGAGGCATGGTCGAGCGGCGAGATACATACGCGCTCCGTGACGAGCAGTTGCACATCGCGATAGATGCCGCCGTAGAAGTTGAAGTCGCCCACGAGCGGCATCACGTCCAGTTGCTCGGCATTGTTCACCCTCACCAGCAACTGGTTGTCGGCTCCATAGCGCACACGGTCGGTGATTTCAAACACAAAGGCGCTGTACCCACCCCTGTGGCTGCCCACATGACACCCGTTGACAAAGAGGTCGGCCACCGAGTTGGCACCGTCGAACCGTACAAAGAGTCGTTTGCCGTGCCAGTTTTCGGGTACGTGCAACCGCTTGGTATAGTTGCCTATGCCGCGCTTGTAGTCGCAGCGTCCGGCGAGTGCGTCGGTGGTGTTCCACGTGTGGGGAAGGTCCACCCTCCGTCCGCTGTTTTTGTCTACTTGGTGAGAGAACCTGAACGTCCAGTTGCTGTTCAGGTTTACGGTCTTCCGTTGCGCCCCGGCAGGAGTGGCCACGAGGCACAGGCAGAGGAGAGTCTGGCGGAGCATCTTGAGTGTCATCGTTCGTATCGCTTATTGAGTAGTTGATAGATTCGTTGGGTATAGAACTTGCTCGAAAGGCCAGGGTGCAGCCTATCTTCTGCAAAGATAGTGCAAGATGAACGCAAAAGAGTTTACTCAATTTTGCTGAACCGCAGCCTATCTTCTGCAAAGATAGCATAAGTCGAAGACAATAAAAAGGAAAAGCGGAGTTTTTTATCTCAAATCCGTCTGCAGGGAAGCAGTTATATTCATTTTTATATTAACCTATTTGTGGTGTTGCGCCCTCACCCTATCCCTCTGGTGCCCTCACCCTATCCCTTGCCCAAGATAAGAGATACGAATGCTATATGCCACCTTTACGACGCTAATCATGGCATTTAGGTGGTCTAAATGCCGCATTTAGCTCCGTAAAGGTGGTATATAGCATTTGCCAACCCATGCCTACAATCCCGACATGCGTGTCAGTCTTTGGGCAATATGCGGTAGATGATGGCGTGCTGCAAGGCCAATGGCTGGTTGTGGGCGAAGAATACCGTGCCGTCTATGGGCGATTTCACTTCGGCCAGCACCTCGCAGCAGTAGGGATCGAGGATGCGGGCCAGCACATCGCCACGCCTTACCTCGCTTCTGGCTCCCAGCAGGCGGTAGAAAATGCCTGCCCGGTCGGCTGTGACATTCACCAGCTCGGCCTCGTCCATCACCATAGGTTCCACGCCCTCATCGGTGTCGGTGTCTGTCAACACGCCCACCCGTGAGAGGAAGCGCAGCATGGCATCGATAGTCGTCCGGCTGGTCACATCTTCCACATAACTGGTTTGTCCGGCATAGATGGAAAACGCCTTGCTGCCCCACAACTGCCAGTTGTAGTTGAGCAGAGTGGTGTCGAAGGGCAACGGCTGGCGCACCGTGACAAAGGGCAGGCCGAAGAGTTTGGCCGCCTCCACCGCCTCGTAGCCTGTCTTGAGCATCCGTACATGCGGCACAAACTCGCCCGGCAGATAGAAACTTGCCAGTTGCATGCCGTACTCAAAATCCTTGAGATGGTCGAAGAGGGCAGCGGCTATGCGCTGCGTGGTCTCACCCTGGTCGTAGCCCGGAAACATGCGGTTGATGTCGGTGCCGTCCATTGTCCAGAAGCGACGGCTTACATTCATCGAAAACGGATTGCACGACGGTATCACCAGTACGGCGTGCCCGGGCGACAAGGCTCCCCTGCGCTCCATGTCGGCCAGCGTCTCCACCATCTTGGCACATATATACTGTTGCTGTATCTCGTCGCCCCTCATGGCACCCACTATGGCTGCGGTCTTGGCTCCTTCGCCAAACCAGAAGCCGTCTATGCGGAAATTGTCGCGGTAGGGCGACCTCATTTCATAAAGTGTCTCGCGTTTCATTGTCTTCTTGATAGCATCGGTTTACAGGATAAATATGCGCGCCATAAGCGAGCCCTCGTACACGATGGGGTAGGCGCGGATGGTAAACAGGAACCCGTGGCAGGGAGAGACCACCCTGCTGAGCACCGTGCCCGTGAGTGGCTCCACAATCTCGCCTACCAAGTCGCCGGGCATGACCTCCACGCCGCATTTGAGGTCGGTCAGGAACACGCCGGAGGCCTCGGCGTTGAGAAAGGCCACCCTGTCGCCCTTGCACACGATGGGCGTGGGCGGCGTGTTCTCTCCCGTGTCGCCATGCCACATCCCCATGCCAGCCATGAGCGTGAACATGCCGTCCACGAGTCTGGAGCACATCTTGTGGTTGATGCGCAGCCCCACACCCATCTCCACGACCAGACAGGGAGTGCCCGTAGCGTTGAGGGAGTGGGCGAGGGTAGACTCGAGCACGGTGGCAGCATCGTGGATCCATACAAACTCGATGCCCATCTGCTGGGCGATGGGTACCAACCGCTGCTCATCGTTGACATTGATGCGCACTTGGGGCGTCTCTCTCAGATAGATATTGCTCGAGTGGACATCAATGACCAGATCGGCACCCTTGAGATCCTCCACAATGGCGTAGGCGGCCTGCTCTATCATCGTGCCGCCAGGATTGCCGGGAAAGATGCGGTTCATATCCAAATCGAAATTGGGAATGCCGCGCATCATGGTGTCGATGCCGAGCGGGTTGAGCGCCGGATAGATTTCTACGGTGCCGTCGAGCGATCGCAAGTCTTGTCCCAACCGTCGCGCCATCTCGTAGCAGACCATCTGCCCCTCCAGTTCGTCGCCGTGGGTACCCGTCACAATACAGAGGCGCTTGCCCCCGCCATATCCAATCACGTTTTTGCGTATCATCAACTGTTCGCCTATCGGCAACTCAGTAGATGCAATCGTCTTTATCACGGTTTTTAACTCCTTATATAAATATATTGTATATGGAAGAGGCTGACACACGAACGTGCGTCCCTACACATCGTTTTACCTCTTTACCCTTTTACTTTTTTTACCTTTTTACCTTTTTACCTTTTAAAGGCTTTCCAGCAGCGTGACGCTAATCTGTGTCTGTTGCGCCGCATTGCCCAGATACACGCCACGGTTGACGGGACAGTCGGCTGCATCGCGTCCGTGGGCGATTTTCAGATAGCCGTGTTCCACGGGTATGCCGTGGGTAGGGTCGTAACCGCGCCAGCCTGTGCCGTCGAAAGTCTCGACCCAGGCGTGCGTGACCCCAGTGCCGGCCACAAATCCGCAGACATAGCGTGCCGCTATGCCAGTCCGTCGGCACAGCGCTACCATCACATGGGCATAATCCTGACACACCCCCTTGCCGCTGCGCAGTACATCCACCGCCGAGGTCTCCACCGTGGTGGACAGCGGTGCATAGGTGAGCTGTTCATACACCCAGCGGCCTATCGATTCGGCATCGTGTAGGCTGTCGGGCGGAAGGATGGCATCTTCATCCGTAGGCCATGAGGCCAATCGCGAGGGTTGCAGATACATGCTGATGGGCATGGCCCCCACCTCTTGCAGGTCGGGCGACAAGGTCACCACTCCCGTACTGACGTAGGCCAGTGTGGCATGGGCATCGAGTCTTTCTCCGTAGACTATCCGGTTGCCAAAGGCATCCTGCCCACGGCGCAGGGAAAATCCCGGCGATACCACCAGATGCTCCTCGTCTATGGCAACACCCCTACACGGCATGGGAAGACAGCGCAGCAATACATGGTGGTGGGTCACTGGCTGAGAGAAGTGGACGGTGGTCTGGTAACAGTAGAGATACCGTCTCATACCCGTACCAACTGGTTGACATATCCTATCAGTTGGTCGCGGTAATCGCTGTTGGTAAGGTCGAAACGGTCTTCCACAATGAGTACGTCGAGTTTCTTTTCCGCCTCGCGGTCCACCTCATCGTCCAAATCACGGGCATACCGTTTCAGCGAATCGTAGGCCAAGGACACCCGTCGGAAGGAATAGCCGAAGCGCAAGAGCATGTCGATGTTTTCTACATGCCGTCCTACCATCATCAGCGACAGCGAACGCGGATTGTGCAGGCGCTGCTCGGCCGACCCCCAGAACGCCAGCGACCAGTCTATTACCGGCTGCAGCTGCGTGATGTTGGTCTCGTGAGCCGCCTTGCACCTTTTCATCAGTGCCAGGCTCATCTCTATGTAACTCAGCGATTCGGACAGGATATCCTCGCGCAGCAAGATGGCATTGTCCATTGCCCGCATAAGCGCCGAGAGGACCGATGTGGGGTTGGTGTCGTCGTACATCATGCCCAGGGTAAACTCCTCCTCGGTGGCGTAGCATCCTCCGGCATCTAAGCGCTGCCAGAAGTTCATGTATTCGTCGGGAGCGCCATCGATCATGCGATCATAGCACTTGTTGAGTAGGTGGAGCGTCATATAGACACGGTCTACATACCTGCCCAACCAATAAAATCTGTTGGCCTTGGCGGCCGAAATAATATCACTTTTAACCATTGATCAATTAACTTTTAATCCTGTATATGGAAGAGGCGGACGCACAAACGTGCGTCCCTACATCCCTCTTTACCTTTTGCCTTTTTACCTTTTTACCCTTTTACCTTTTAAAGGCTTTCCATCACCCACGTATCCTTGAATCCTCCGCCTTGTGAAGAGTTGACAACAAACGAATCGGGATTGCGGGAGAAGCGGGTGAGCCCACTCTTCCACACCTTTGTGTCACTGCCCGTCACCACAAACGCCCTCAGGTCGGCCTTGCGCCATACCAGTTGGTCACCTTCCAGTATCTCCAAATCCTTAAAATCCACCACCTCCTGTGCAATCCATCGGCGGGGATGCTTGACAATGAGGCGACGCAGTTCCTCCAGTTTCTCTTCAGACAGTTCGCTGCCGAACACTACGCCATATCCGCCTGCCTCGCTCACATCCTTGATGACCAAACGGTCGATGTGCGCCATCACATAGTCGTAATCCTCCTTGAAGTAAGGCAGATAAGTAGGTGCATTGTGCAGGATAGGCTCCTCGCCGAGATAGTATTTTACCATCTTCGGCACAAAGTAGTAGATACCTTTATCGTCTGCCACGCCATTACCCATCGCGTTGACAATGGCCACATTGCCTGCCCGGTAGGCTTGCATCACATTCGGTACGCCGAGCAGCGATGAGGCTTCGAAGTACATCGGGTCCATGTATTCGTCGCTGATACGGCGGTAGATACAGCCCACCCGTGTCTTGTCTTGGCCCATTCCGGCATAGTAGACCTTATCGTCTTCCACAAACAGGTCACCCGGATAAGCCAGCGTAGCCCCTGTTCGCTCGGCAAGATAGGAATGCTCAAAAAATGCAGAGTTGTATCTGCCCGGTGTGAGGATAACAGAAATGCCACGGTTGCCGTTCATAGTGTCCATCATGGCACGGAGCAGGTCGGCATAGTCGCGGTTGTCGGCCACGGCATTGGCGGCGAAAGTGCCGGGCGACACCTTGCGCGTGATACGTCTGGCGATCATGGGATAGCTTGCCCCCGACGGGATACGCAGGTTGTCTTCGAGCACATACCAGTGCCCGTCTTTTCCCTCCACCAAGTCTATTCCCGCTATGTGCGCGTACACTCGGCCGGCAGGGTCGATGCCCTCACACTCAGGGGCATAGCCCTTGGACGAATAGACAAACTCTTCTGGCACCACACAGTCGTGTACGATATGCTTCTCGTGGTAGATATCCCATAAAAACAGGTTGAGTGCCTGCACCCGTTGCTGCAATCCGCGCTCCAGATAGTCCCAATCGGTCTTGGAGATGATTCTCGGCACAGGGTCAAAGGGAAACAATTGTTCCCTGAATTCACCATTCTTGTAAATCCCGAAGCGCACTCCGAAGCGCTCCATCCATTGGTTTACCCTATCGCGGCTTCCCGCCAGTTCTTTAATATTTGCTTCCATAGGC
Organism: Bacteroidales bacterium; assembly: GCA_004554665.1. Classification (GTDB taxonomy): domain Bacteria; phylum Bacteroidota; class Bacteroidia; order Bacteroidales; family Bacteroidaceae; genus Prevotella. The sequence goes on along the minus strand of SFKY01000005.1, from coordinate 17,152 downwards.
CAACATCCTGTCAGTTATATTTCCCGAAAACTGTCTTTTTGTATTTGATAGCGCCACAAAGTTATACAAAATGTATTAAAATACCAAACATATAATGACAAAAGTTTTGTAATAATATTGTTTTATATTACAATCTGTTGTATTTGGGGTGAAAATAGTTTCATTTTTCCATTTTTGGGACACCTTTAAGTAAAAATGGTCGTAGCATTCCCTCGCTCATCCGATTCGATTCGGTCGTGAGGAAAGAAAAATCGACAATGCCAAAGGGGCGGTGTGATTTTTTTTGCGTACCTTTGCATCGGCTAAAACATCAAGAAAGAGAAGAGAAAGATGGAAGATATCTGCTGTATAGGACACATCACACGCGACAGGGTGATTACGCCACGCGGACAAGTGGATATGGCGGGAGGCACGGCCTATTATTTTGCCAAGGCGCTCAACCAGTTGCCGCCTGTGGTGACCACGCTGCTGGTGACCAAGGTGGGCGAGGAGTCGATGGATGAGGTGGAGGCCATGCGCCGGGCTGGTATCAATATGGTGTGTCACCGTTGTCCGCAATCGGTGTATTTTGAAAACATTTATGGTGACGACCCCAACTATCGGCAGCAGCGTGTTTTGGCCAAGGCAGCGCCTTTTACCACCGAGGAGCTGCAGCAGATAGAAGCCCGCTACTATCATCTGGGTCCGCTGTTGGCAGACGATTTCGCGCCGGAGACCATCGAACGCTTGGCCGAGAAGGGCAAGGTGTCGATAGATGTGCAGGGATTCCTGCGCCGGGTGGACAATGAGCAAGTGTTGGCGACCGATTGGGCAGACAAAAAGCGGGTGTTGGCCGTAACGGACGTGGTAAAGGTAAACGAGCACGAGATGGAGGTGGTGACGGGATGCAAGGATGCACGTCGGGCAGCCATGATGATAGCCGACTATGGAGTGCGCGAGGTGGTGGTGACACTGGGTAGTCATGGCTCGCTGATCTATGCCGAGGGAAAGTTTTATGATATTCCGGCTTTTGCGCCCCGTGAGGTCGTGGATGCCACGGGATGTGGAGATACTTACAGCGCGGGTTACCTCTACTGTAGGGCTCAGGGCATGGGATATGAGGAAGCGGGGCGCATGGCCGCCGCACTCTGCACACTGAAGCTGGAGCATGCCGGACCCTTTGACAGGTCTATGGCAGAAATCGTTTCTTTAATTCACAATTCACTATAATCAATTCATAATTAAGAATTCATATTTCCTGGTTATGACTCGCTATTTGAAGCAATCAATTATGGATTATGAATTGTGAATTCTGAATTATTTTAAGCGCGTTTTCCTCCATTTGTAAGAATACATCAGCATTTTGGGCAGCCAATTCCAAGTCGTGGGTGCTCATGATGATGGTTTTGCCCATGTCCGCGGCCAGACGGTGAAGCAGTTGCATCATGCTTACCTTGCTCGGATGGTCAAGGAAGGCGGTGGGCTCATCGAGCAGGATGATGGGAGTCTGCTGTGCCAGCGCCTTGGCCACCATCACCTTTTGGCGCTCGCCATCGCTGAGGGTGGAAACCATACGCTGCGCCAAGGGAGTGATGCCCACCATCTGCATGGCCTCGTCCACCACAGCCCGGTCTTGCTTCGACAGTCGTCCCCAGAATCCGGTGTATGGTGACCGGCCCATAGCCACCATCTCGCTTACGGTGATGGCGTGCCCATGTGGCCGATCGGTGAGCACCACGCTCACAATGGTGGCCAGTTGTTGGGGCGAGGCGCTCTCCACGGCACGTCCCATCAGTCGGATGGTGCCTCCCTGCTTGGGCAGGAATCCTGCCAAGGTGCGCAGCAGGGTGGATTTGCCCACGCCATTGGTTCCCACGAGGCATGCGAGACATCCCTCGTGTAAGGTGAGCGACAGGTTCGACATGAGGGTGCGCCCCTTGTAGCCGATAGCCAGATGGTCGAGTATGATAGTATCCATGAATTTTTAGGGGTGTAAAGTTAGCCACTTTTATCGAGAGTGGCAAGGTTTGCTCGTTTTTTTTGTATCTGAGGACAGCAAAAAAGGCAGCAGGGCGTGATGCCGTCTGCTGCCTTAGGAAGGGTATGGGGATTATCGGGTCATGACAAACTGTAGGGTGCCGCCCTGCATGATGTCGTCATGTGTGATATAAGGTTTGGTGTAACGCTTGCCGTTGAGTTTGACAGACTTGATGTAGCAGTCGTCTGCTCCTCGGCGGTTGGTCTCTATGGTGAAGGTCTTGCCGCCAGGCAGGCGTATCTCCACCCTACGGAGCTGGGGAGAGCCGAAACTGTAGATGCCCGAAGCAGGGTCTACGGGATAGAAGCCCATGGCTGACCAGATGTACCATGCCGACATCTGTCCGCAGTCCTCGTTGCCCGAATAGCCGTCGATGCGGTTGAAGTATTGTTCGGTCATCACCTTGTTGGCATAATACTGTGCCTTGCGCGGTGCCCCTGCCCAGTGGTAGAGGTAGGTGCAGTGGTGGCTTGGTTCGTTGCCGTGCGCATACTGCCCGATGAAGCCGCTGGCGTTGCCGCCGCCATCGAGGTCTACGCGGGTATTGTCAGTAAACAGGCTGTCGAGTGCCTGTTCGAAGCGCTTGGTGCCACCCATGAGCGCCACCATGTCGGGAACATCGTGCGGTACAAAGAAGCGGTACTGCCAGGCGTTGCCCTCGGCGTAGGGGTGCATGCCCTCGGGACGGTAGGAGTAGGGATTGAAGGGCTGCATCCACTGTCCCTTGTCGTCTTTGGCACGGAAAAATCCTGTGCCGCTGTCGAAGAGATTGCGGTAGAGATGAGCGCGGCGGTTGAAGTATTGGTAATCATCCGTATGACCCAATGCCTGTGCGAGACGTGCCACACAGGCGTCATCATACGCATTCTCGAGGGTGATGGACACCGACTCGCGCTGCTTGTTCTCGGGCAGATAGCCGTAATGTTCCAGCAGTGACCAAGGCGATTGCCGGTGATCGCGCAGCGAGGTGCCTCGTACGGCCTCGTACACACGCTGGCTGTCGACACCGGGAATGCCCTTGAGGGCAGCATCCACCACCACGGGGATGGCATGGTTGCCGATCATGCAATAGTTTTCAGATCCCCATAGTTGCCAGATGGGCAGATAACCATAGACATCGTACTGTCGGAGCATGCTCTTCACAAACTGGGCCACGCGCTCGGGCTTGAGTAGCGTATAGAGGGGATTGCATGCGCGGAAAGTGTCCCACAGTGAGAAAGTGCTGTACTGCGTATCGCCCTCGGGCAGTCGCCCTGTGGTGTAATCGGAGCGTGTATAGTCGCCGTTGCAGTCGGAGACGATGTTAGGCTGGATATAAGCGTGGTACAATCCGGTGTAGAAGATGGCCTTCTGGTCTTCGCTTCCGTCGATACGGATGTTGGCCAGTTCGCTCTCCCATGCCTCGACGGCGCGGGAACGTACGTCCTCAAAGTCCCACGCTGCGTTTTCAGCCTCCATGTTGGCCTTGGCATTCTCCACGCTTACGGGAGAGAGCGCCACCTTGACGATGAGTGGCTCGGAGAGGGTGCCGAAGTCGAGGAAGCACTTGGTATTGCGGCCATTGGCGATATCGCCGTCTGGGAAAACATCGCTGCCCGACTTGAAGTAGCGCTGCTGTACGGGGCGAGAAAACTTGGCGTAGAAATAGACGCTACGCTCTTTCTGCCATCCGCTCAGACGGCGGTAGCCGACGAGGGTAGTGGCATCGAGCAGACGGAGTTGGGAGTTGAAGATGATGGTCTGTCGGTCGCCGCCGCGGTTTTGGCCGGCATGCGCCATGTCGACAATGAGCCGGGCAGCCTGGTTGGCGGGATAGGAGATGCGCGTCATGCCGGTGCGGGTCGTGGCAGTGAGCTCAGTGAGGATATCGCTGCCACTGTATCTTACGGCGTAGTAGCCCACAGAGGCTTTCTCGTTGGCGTGGGCAAATTTCTCGGGGAAGGTCTCGGTATCCAATAGTGCGGTGAGCGGTTTGCTGGTAGGCTGTATGAGTACGTCGAGCAGGTCTACGCAACCCGTGCCGCTGAGGTGGGTATGCGTGAAGCCGTAGATGGTGTCGAGCGCGTAGTCGTAGCCCGATGCCCCGTCGCCATTGGGGCAGACAAACTCTTCGGGGCTCAGCTGCACCAGTCCGAAGGGTGTGGTGGCTCCGGGGAAGTTGCCTCCCTTGAGACTATTGGCATCTACCTGTCCGGTACCGATAAAGGGATTGATGTATCGGGTAACGTGGGTGTCGGTTTGGGCCAATGCCGGGCTGCCGATCATAACGGCCATGCCTAAGAGAAATGTATAAACAGTTTTCATGATAAAAACGAATAGTTGTTGACGCTTGCAAAATTAGGCAAAAGAAATGGATTTGCCAAACGAAAAGCGTGAAAACATATTGCCGGAAGTGTGTATCAATGATTTACAGATTGATATCATCGCTGGTGGCATCGTGTGTAACAGACCGCTGGCGGAACCACTTGCCTATATTCAGCGCAATGCTGAATGTGATGTTGCTATAGCCTATCTTAAAATCTTTGCGTTGCTGCAGATGGCGTAGGTTGTATTCACTACGCTCGGTGACACAATACACGAATGGGCACAGGTATCCGAGCGAGAGCGACACCTTGTCTTTCAGAATGTTTTTCTGTATCATGCCGTTGAATTGCGGATGCTTGTGCATGATTTGTGCCAGTGCATACTCCTTGGGTTTATAGGTGACTTGAAGCGAATATATCCAATTGCGGGTAGAGAGATAACTCATGTTGAGTGTGGTGTTCCATCCCCATCCGGCCGAGGGTACGATGAGCGCATTGTCTTCGTATGGCGAGGCGATGTCGTAATGTTTGTAAAAACCGCGCGCTGTGACCGACAGATTCATACGGTGGTTGCACAGTCTGCGTGTATAGTTTACGCTCAGCGTGGCACTGCGACAGTTGCCTATATTGGCATAAGTCGTTACGTTATAGTCTGTATCGTCCAGATAGATTTGGTCTATCAGTTTGGCCGTGCGGTTAAGGTTGAGTGTGGTGGTAAGATACGACCCCTTGATTTGTTTCTTAAACGAGAGAATGAGGGCATCGCTGTGCATTGCTTCCAACTGATTGTTGCCCACTATACGTTCCGGCAGATTGTTCATCAGCGTATCGCTATTCAGAAACTTGATGCTGGGCCGCATCACGCGCCGCTCGTAGGTGGCAGAGAGGGTAGTGCGGTGGGGCAGATTGTAGTTGAGCCGCAACTGTGGTTGAAAGCTGGTAAATCTCCGGCCGCCCTGGTTGTCGGTCTCGCCCTTGAGTATGAGGAAGTAAGACAACTGCTTGTTAAACGAGTGTACGTCTGTCAGACTCAGTTGCTGTATGCTGTAAGTCTCGGTGCCGCCCGACGAGGTGATGTTTTGTCGGGTCGTGTTGCGCAGTGCCGAAGTGATATCGTGGGTGCCGCCCAGCAGCTTTATTCTGTGTTCCGAACCTATCTCTATGGTATAGTTTCGCATGGCCGACTTGTAGTTGTACTCGGGATGGGTGCAGAAAGTGTAGGGGGTGCGATAATAGGTAAAGGCTGTCTTGAGCAACAGCCGGTTTTTGTCGTTCAGTGCGTACTTGGCATTGGCATAAGCGTTAAAGGTTTCCATCTTGTCCTTGCTGTGTACCATGTATGCGCTCTGGTCGAAATCGTATATGTGCTGGTCGGTCTCACCTCCGTAGGTGGAGTGCGACAGGGCCACGTTGAGAGTCAGTTTCTTGTTGGGAAACCATGCCGCCTTGAGTCCCTCGCTCTCCTGCCATACCGATATGTAGGCATTGTTGGTCATGGTTTGGGTAGAGATAATGCTGCCGTCTGTGGCAAGATAGTTGCGGTGTAGGTGGGTGGTATTGTCTTGATGGCTGCGCAGCAGGTTGACGAATGCTCTGATATCCCAGTGCTTGTTCTGGAAATTAAAGTCGTCGTAGGTACCCAACTGATGGTGTATGGTACCCGTCCATGTTCGCAACGTGGCATTAAACAGCGGTTGCTCATGCCGTTTCTTTACAATGTTTATCTCGCCGGCAAACCTGTCGTTGTCGTCCTTGGTTATCTCGCGCACCTCCACATGTTCTATCTCACTGATACGCAACGCTTGCAGTTCTTGCTTGGATGCGGGTTCTCCATTTATCTTCAGCCGTGCCGTCCGGTCTCTCCCCACCAGCGTATATTGGCCGCGCTCGGCCTCCACGCCGGGCAAGAAGTTGAGTGCTTCATCGGCCTTTGATGTTTTGAGAAAGGCGCGTGGGTCTATCCTGTACACACTCTTTTCCGCATCGTTCTGGGCTATCTTTTGGTATGCCACCACGTTTACCTCGCGCAACGTTTTCTCGGCTGGTCGTAGCACTATCTGCCACGGTGTACTGCTGCCGGCAATGCGTATGAGCGTGTCGAGCGGTGCGTAGAGTTTTGAGCTTATCTGTATCCTCGCCTCGGTGCATCCGGTCTCTGCACTCTGTGGCAGCGTGGCTGTACCCTGATTGTCGGTGCGCAATCTGAACGTTTGCCCACACAGCTGTACGGTCATGCCCAGCCGGGGCACGTCGCGGCCATCGGCATCGGTAATATGTATGCTTTTCGGGGTCTGGGCCAATGAGGGGGCGGCAAATGCCCACAGAAGCATGCCCAATATGCAGAGTTGGTGAAACAGATGGATTCGCATAGATGATGTTTTTAAGGTTAGGCATTTATAGCGTAAAATCTGAGTTGCAGAGTTTGCTAATTCTTTAGTGCAAATTATATAGTTTCTTGGGGAACTTTTATAGCGCAGAACCTAAGTCTAATAATGTCCCTACAGACATTTATTTTGGTTCTTAAAGTTTACAGCATTTGTAAAGCTAACCAAAAATACCATTGTTAACAAGAGTCCGCAAATAACGGCAATAAATTTTGTGCTCTTGTTCATAATCTTAAAATTTAAATTAATACTTAATAGCAATTCACATTACAAATGTACAATTATTTTTTATACTCGCAAAATTTATAACAAAAGAATCACATATTTAATATTTTGAGGATTGGTGAAAATACATTTAAATTATTTGTGAAACAGCTTGATCGCTGACCAGAGATGCGTAGGTGAGGGACGTAGGTGGTGATTATTTATGCTAAATGCCACAATTAGCGTGCTAAAGACGGCAATTAGCGCGCTAATTGTGGCATTTGGCAGTGGCAAAGGTGGCTTCTCTTTGCCGTAGATGTGTCGGCGTACCTGCAAAGGCAGCCTCAAGGTGGGAGATGGGGAGCGGTGGTTACATATCTTCGCCTCCGTTATAGTTTTCGTTCGGGTCCATGTCTTCCACATCGCGTTGGTTCGGCTTCTTCTTGGCAGAGCCGAAGTTCCAGCTGAGCGTAAGATTCAGGGCGCGGCTTCCACGCTTGTTGAGCTGGTGGCGTGTGAAGGTGTCGCTGCTGGTGAAGGTCTCAAACTGGCGGGTATTGAACACATCGCGGCAGTTGAGCGATACGGTGAACTTCTTGTTGAAGAAATTCTTGCGCACGCCGAAGTCCATGTTGTAGTTGCTCTTGCGGTAACCCTGTGTGATGACCTGGCGGGAGCGCAAGCGGCCACCCAACTGGACGGAGATGTCGTAAGGCAGGATGAGGCTGGCCTGCACACGGGCGTTCCAAGTGAAGTTGGAGTTGCCCTCTCCGGTGATGTTCTGGTCGTCTATCACATAACTGAATCCGTTGAGCTTAAAGTAGTACGCATTCACATTGGTTGTCAGGTCAAGAATGCGGAAAAACTTGTTTTTCAGCGTTGCTTCCACACCCGAACTTTGGCTCTTGGCCACATTCTTTGTGGTAGAATACATGATGCCCGTTTCTGGCTCGTGCCAACTGATGCGCTGCATCACATCGGTCGTAGGCCGGTAGTAGGCACTGATAAGCAGAGAGTGCTCGGTCCAGGTACGGAGATAGTTGAACGAGAACGAATTGGAGAACTCGGGCGTGAGCTCGGGGTTACCGAAGGAGATGGTAGTGGCATCGCGAGTGTCGCGGAACGAGTTGAGCTGTCCGCCCCAGGGCCGGCGCAGGCGGCGGGTATAGTTGAGCTGCAGCTGGTCGTTGTCTGTGAGCTGATAGCTCAGGAAGAGGCTGGGGAACAGTTGGAAGTAGTCTTTCTTGAAAGGCACATCGCGCAGTGAGGCGTCGTGCTCCTGCTCCCATGTGTAGCTCTCGGTGTTTACTTTCCAGTACTCCCCGCGGAGGCCGCCCATGATACCCAATTTGCCCAACTGGTACTGGGCTGTGAAGTAGAGGGCATGGAGATCCATGTCGTAGATGAACCTGTTGAAGAGTTCGCGCTCTTCGGTGAGCTGCTTGCCCTCCCACGAGGTGTAGTCTGCCCACGATTCCTGGGGCGTGTTCTCGTGCGAGAAACGGCCTTGGTAGCCGGCCTGTATCTTAAACTGCTCGGTAATGGGATTCTCGTAGTCGAGTTTCACCTCCCAAGCCTTGTTGTTCATGTACATCGGGCGCCACTGATAGGCGTACGCGGTGGGCTGCACGGGATCGGTAAAATAAGCCGTCGAGTCTTGGTAGAAGTTGTCGTTGTCTCCCTTCCACTTGTCGTAGCTCACGGTGAGGTCGAGGAAGTGGCGGTCGGTGAAATTGTGCCGGTAGTTGAACTCTCCATGCAGCATATCCATATCGCCCACGCCCTTGGTCTTGCGCATCATGAGCTTGGAGTCTTGCGGGGCACCCACCGTGCCATAGTGGTAAGGCGTGTTGGACCAGTTGAAGTGCTTGCCCTGCATGGTCATGCCGCTCAGACTGAAGTCGTCTTTGCCCGTGGCGTGCCAAGTGACTCCCGCACGCGAGAAGAGGCCGTTGCCCATGTTGGAAGTCCTGCTGTTGTAGTTCTGGTACTGGTTGCTCATGGGGAAGAGCTGTTCGCTCTGCGTCTTGCCCTCGTTCTTGCGGTGGCGGTAGCCCACGTTGAGATAGGCATCGAGCTTGGCGCTGTTCATATTGATGTTGGCACTGGTCGACGCGCCGCCCCTTGTGTTGCCTCCCAGTTCCACCGAGCCGTAGTAACCGGGCTTGCGGTCTTTCTTGAGCACGATGTTGATGATGCCGGCCGAACCCTCGGCCGAAAATTTGGCCGACGGGTTGTCGATGACCTCTATCCGCTCGATGCTCTCTGCCGGCAACTGTTGTAGGATCTGTGCCCGGTTGTCGGAGGTCAGTCCACTGGCCTTGCCGTTGATCCACACCTCCACGCTCTCGTTGCCGCGTAGGGAGATGTTGCCGTCGTTGTCCACCTCTACAGAGGGGATATTCTCCAGCACATCGCTGGCAGCCTGTCCGGCATTGGATACCAGTTGGCTCACGTCAAACGACTTGCGGTCCACCTCCAGTTTCATCGCCGACTTTTGTCCCGTCACCTGTACTTCTTTCAGCATCCTTGCGTCTTCGCTCATATACACGGCCGCAAAGGATACCGACTTGTTCTGGGCGCTGATGACGGCATTGCGCCGCACGGTCTTGTAACCCATATACGAAAACGTGATGAGATAGGTGCCATCGGCCAGTCCGCTTACCTTAAAACGGCCGTCTATGTCGGTGATGGCACCGGTAACCGTCTTCGTGGTGTCGGTCTTTGAGGCTATCACGACGTTGACAAACTCGATAGGGGCATTGGTGCCCTTATCCAATACTTTTCCCTTGATGGAGCCTTGTGCATAGGCAGCTGTGGCAGTCACTGCCAGCAGCAAACAGAGTATTAACCGGTTCATACGATAGTAGGACGCTCTCTGTACATAAAAGTTTAATTACATAAAAAAACATCCTATCTTTTTTTAATATATTAATTTAATTGCGTACCTTTGCATCCGATTCTGGTCCCGTAGTTAAATGGATAGAACGGAGGTTTCCTAAACCTTTGATCCGAGTTCGATTCTCGGCGGGATCACTTTCGGTTTCTGATGAATCTTGTATATTCATGACAAGAGGATGTGTCGCTTTGGGCACATCCTCTTGTCGTTGATAGGGCTGCAAGACCGTTTACAGGCCTCTCGAGCCCTTCAGGTAGAGTTCTGGCCAGAGGTGCTTGGCGTAGGTATAGCCCTTGAACTCGTAGTAGAGACGCAGGCTCTCCACACGCTTCACAAAGTCCTTGAAGTCTTTCTTGTCGGGCTGCATCCACTGCACCTCGCAGAGTGCGCCCATACGGGGCAATATCTGGTACTCGGCCAGCTGGTTGCAGCCGATATACTCTGTCCACAGGTTGGCTTGCACGCCCAGGATGTGGGCTGCGGTCTCGGCAGAGGCTCCCTCTGGAATCGGCTCCAGGCTGTAGGTCTTCTCGATAGGCAGGTTGCCGCCGATGAGGAGCGGCTCGTTCCACTGCTTGTCAGTCTGGTAGTGGTCGAAGTAAGCATGAGAGTTAGGACTCATCACCACGTCGTGGCCTTTGGCGGCAGCCTCGGCACCGGGGCCTGCACCGCGCCAAGACATGATGGCGGCCGTCTGGTCCACGTTGCACTCCAGCAGCTCGTCCCAGCCTATGATCTTGCGGCCCTTGCCGGCCAGATACTTCTGCATCTCCATCGCGAAGTAGCCCTGCAGACGGTCTTCCTTGCTCTGTTTCTCGCCAGCCTGTATGCCCAGTTTCTGGATCATGGCCTGGCACTTGGGGCACTCCTTCCATTTCATCTTGGGTGCCTCGTCGCCACCGATGTGGATATACTCAGAGGGGAAGAGGTCGCAAACCTCGTCGAGCACATCTTTCAGAAACTCGTACACCTTGGGGTTGCCGGCGCACAGGATATCCCTGTACACACCCCAGAAGTGGCCCACCTCGTACGGTCCGCCCGTACATCCCAGTTCGGGATAGGCGGCCAGCACGGCCAGCATGTGGCCCGGCATGTCAATCTCGGGGATGATCTCCACGTAGCGGTCTGCCGCATACTTCACTATTTCGCGGATCTGGGCCTGTGTGTAGTAGCCACCGTAGCGTATGCCGTCGTCCACGTCAGAGTTGTGGCTCAGCGTGGTGCCCGAGCGCCATGCGGCCACCTCGGCCAGACGCGGATACTTCTTGATCTCGATGCGCCAGCCTTGGTCCTCAGTGAGGTGCCAGTGGAAACGGTTCATATTGTGCAGTGCCAGCAGGTCGATGTACTCCTTCACAAAGTCTACCGAGAACATGTGGCGGGCACAGTCGAGGTGCATGCCGCGGTAGCTGAAGCGGGGAGCGTCGGTGATGAGGGCTGCGGGCAGGGTCACGGCAGCCTTGGCCTCCTGCAGCGGCAAGCTCTTGCGCAGGGTCTGGATACCGTAGAATACGCCGGCCGGTGTGCTGCCCATCACGCGCACGCCCTTGGCGCTCACCTCGATGCGGTAGCCCTCGGCCTCCTGGATCTTGCTGTCGATGCCGAGCAGCACATTGCCCTTCACATTCTTCTTGTCGGCGGCAGCCACCTGCAGGCTCAGGTGCGTCTTCTCGGCGATATAGTCGGCAAAGAAGCGTGCGTTGCGGGCCATGTTCTCATCGCCTTGGTACACAATCTGGCGTGTCTCGTCGAGCACGAAGGGCTCTCCCTTGACACTGTTGATACTCTGTGGGAGGGGTACTACGCGGTAGTCGGCCTCCGTAGCGTGGCAGACGATCGCTGCCATAAACGCTAATGCTGTCAGTACTTTTCTCATAATTGTTTTATTGGGATTTATTCCTTACATATTCTTGTCTATTTCACCACCTTGTCCTCCATGTCCCAGTTCATGATACGCGAGATCTGCGGTATCAGCTTCATCGCTATCTTGCGGTGGCCCTGGTAGTTGGGATGCCCGTCTGCCCCGAAGTCGCGCTGATCGCGCAGAATCTCCAGCATGGGCTCGGCAAAGTACACCTGCTTGTCGGCGTAGCAGCACTTGCGCAACTCCTCAAAACTCACCTGCAGGTACTTGCTCGCCGAGTGGGGAAGGATACAGAGTATCGGTACCTCGTTGCCGTAGTGGCTCCGCAGGCTGCGGATCATCTTCATGTAGTTGTCGGTGTACTGGTTGGGACGCGGCTGCACCTCGCGCGAGAAATCGTTGGTGCCCAGATTGATCATGATGAGGCTGGGCTGGTAGCGGTCGAATGTGTAGGCCGGCTCACGCTCGTTGTCGAACACCTGCGTGTGGCGATTGAGCATGGTATAGTCTGACCGCTGCTTCTTGTCGTTGAAGTTGCGCACCATGCCCTGTCCCGAATGGGCCTGGATGGCATAGTCGGCCCCGAAGTACCGGGCGATGATGCAGGCGTAGGCATGGTCCACGTTCTCGCTTTCTATCTTGAAGTGCTCCTTGTGGTCGGGCGAGTCAGACCCGTAGCCGCAGGTATAGCTGTCGCCGTACACCTCTATCATGCGTTCGCGCGGTGCCACGGCAGCCAGCGTACCGCCCCGCGGCACATAGAAGCCATAGACCGTGGTGCGTCCGCCGCCCTCGCAGGCACGCTGCAGGCGCAGCCGGTGCGGTCGCTTGTCCAGATTCTTGGCCAGCACGATGCGTTGCCGTCCCGTACTGTCAACCCTAATCTTGTCCACCCATTGGTCGTCTATGAACACGTTGTGGTAACTCACCTTGGTGTCTGCCATCTCTACCGCGATGGTACCACCTGTAAACTCGGTCTGCACATATACGCCTACCCAGTCGTAACTTACCGACCCGTCAGCCTGCTGCAGGGTGCGTCCGGTATAGCTTACGCCATCCGTCAGCCTGCGTGTGTAGTCGATGTTTGCAGCCACGGCCTGTAAGGCTATCGCCCACAGACATAGTACGATACAATGTTTTTTCATTTGTGTGGTGTGATTTGTTAGGTTGTGTGTGCAAATATACGAAAATATCTTGAGTACACCAATTTTTTCCTCCATATTTCCAGCCTATTGTTGCCTATTCTTTCTTTTCCCTCTGCTTCTGCCATCGTAGAGACGACAGATGGCAGGGGCAAGAGGGGCAGATACAGACCGTACACCAACTGCCGTACGCCCGTATCGCAACTGCCGTACGCCCGTATTCCCTTTGCCGTACGAGCGTATCGCAGTTGGTGTACGGTCTGTATCTGCCATTACGGGCCGGCCCAAAGGCTATGGCAAGGTACAGCGTTAGGTCATCCTGTTTTGTGTAGGCAGGTGAAAAAATAAGGGAGAAAGTGAGGGATAATCTTTAGAAAGTCGTATATCTGCAGATACTATCAATAGATGGTTGCATGTATATATATTAATATGAAATCCGAAGGAATAAACCACAGTAAGAGGAGTTGTTGAACTTGTTTAAAGAGTTAGGGTATGGACATGAATGATAAGATTGTAATTTACCGTACTGCCGATGGGCAGACCACCGTAGATGTCAGGATGGAAGGGGACACGGTATGGCTTTCACAGGCACAGATGGCAGAATTGTTTCAGAAAGATAGGACTGTCATTGGACGACATATTAACAACATATATAAGGAACATGAATTGGAGCGTGAGACCATATGTGCAAAATTTGCACATATGGGTAAAGATGCTGACCAAACCTATCAAACAGCCCTTTACAATACAGACGGCACGAAACGTATAGCAGACAACACCCTTGTCGCCCTTACACTGATGATTGCCGAAAGCCGCACGGAGGAAAAAGATGTAATGGTGAAAGTAGTTGTGAACCTAATCAATAAGAACAACTATGAATAAGATTAGCCGTACCTCTATTCGGAATTACAGCTGTACGGAGATTTGCTTAATGACATTATTTGAACTATAGCCTAATCGCTGAATAGTTACTGGCAAAAAAAACACTCAGTCAGAATTAATTGATAGATATGAAGGCAACTAACTAATTATATTTGCTCCGTCTAAAAGGGTCTCAGTCTAAATTTTCTTATGCACAGAGTGTAGGAAATCGTTTTTTTTATCTATATTTGCAGAAACTGTAATACTTACCGCTATGATGAACGAACTGATAGATACCTTGCATACGGAGCAATATGCGCTCGTGGTGCTTCACGAGGGCCATGTTTCCACTTTTACGGGGCGCGGTGTGCGTACGCTGTACAATATCCTCGACGAGTCGCCCGAGCTGCTGCATGGGGCCAAAGTGGCCATCAAGGCTGCCGGACAGACGGCGGCACGCGCGATGGCAGAGGGCGGTGTGGCCGAGGTGTGGGCCGATATTGTGAGCGAAAGGGCCTGTGATGTGCTGCAGGGAGCGGGCATCAAGGTGGCTTATGACAAGCGCGTGGACCATGCCACGTTCCTGAAACTCTGGGAACGTATGGGAGAGATAGAGGTGTCGTAAGCCCTATGGACTATACGGGTATCGGGCCGACACCCGTATAGCGGTTGCTGGCTGGGGGTGTCAGCGTGCTTTCTTGAGCCTGACGGCCAGTTGGAACAGGGCAGGAAGCATGATGCACAGGCTGAATCCCAATGCCATCCAAACGGTCTCTTCCTTTCCTTGGAAGATGTCGATGAGCTTGGCGTCGGTCGCGGCAGGCATCAGGTTGCAGGCCACGAAGGCTACCGAATTGTTGACCCAGTGTAATACCAGTCCGGGCAACAGGCTGTCTGTGCGGTAATACAGCCAGCCCAGTGCCAGTCCCATCAGACAGGCATGTACAAACTGTGCAGCGTTGCCGTGCACGAGTCCGAAGACGATGGCCGACAAGGCGATGGCCACCCAGTGGTAGCGGGTGTGGAAGAGGTGCAGCAGGGTGCGCAGCACAGCGCCTCGGAACACGATTTCCTCGGCCAATGGGGCAAGGATGCCGATGACCAGATAGCTGGCCGGTCGCGACATGATATCGGAGAAGAGGCGCTTCATGGCCTCGGGCATGTCGAAGGCCAGTTGCTCTTGCAGCCATTCGGAGGGGATGAGGGTGCCCAGGGTGAAGAGGGCTACCCATATCAGCACGCCCCACGGGCGTGTCCGCAGATAGGTGGGCGATAGGGGTGTCCACCGGCGCCATGCAAAGATGGCGATGGTGAGCACGCTGCATGCTGCCGAGGTCCATATCGTGGCGGTAGAGCCTATGGAGAGTGTGCCGTGAGCCAGTTTTTCGGCCACGGTGCCGAAATTTAATCCTTCGGCAAGTCCGATGCCGATTCCCACTCCGAAGGTAATGACTATCTGCAGCAGTACAAATACCACCACATACCATGCTGCATTGAGTATGTCTTTGGTCAGTGTATTCATGTTTTCTATCCTTTATATTGTTTGAAAAATGTTCTTGCTTCGTGTTCGTCCTCGCGCAACTGTGCGCGGAGCGCGGCGGCATCCTCAAACCGGCGTTCGGCTCGTATGCGGGCGCAAAACTTCAGTTGCATGTGGGCTCCGTAGACATCGCCGTCGAAGTCGAAGATGTGGGTTTCTACCGACACTCCCCTGCCGGGAAAGGTGGGTCGAGTGCCTACATTGGTCATGGCCTCGTGCCAGAGCGGGTCGCCCTCCATGCTCCACAGCGTGGCATACACTCCTTGTTGGGGAAGCATCTGGGTGAGCGAGGCGATGTCGAGATTGGCCGTGGGATAGCCCATCTTGTGCCCCTCGCTGTAGCCGGTCACCACCGTGCCCTCTATGGTGTAGGGGTAACCCAGACAGCGGTTGGCCAGCGCTATCTCGCCCTGGGCTATGAAGCCGCGCACCACCGAGGAGCTCACCTTGATGCCGTCGAGGATGAGAGCATCGTTTCTGATGACTTTGATTCCTAACTCGTTGCCATACCTCACATAGTCGTCGAAACCTTCGCTCCGGTTGTGTCCGAAACGGTTGTCATAGCCTATGACCAGTGTCTGGACCTGCAGGCGGTCGCGCAGTATCTGTCGCATGAAATCGTAGGCCGAGAGGCTTGCCATCTCGGTGTTGAAGTCGAGCAGCACACACTCGTCTACCTGTGTGTCGGCCAGATGATTGAGCTTGGAGGATAGGGTGTCCAACAGTTGCGGCACATAGTCTTGGCGCAGCACTTGGCGGGGATGTCGGGCAAAGGTGATGACGGTAGCCGTCATGCCTGTGGCGCGTGCCTCGGCTATCACCTGCTGCACCAGATAGCGGTGTCCGGCATGCACTCCGTCAAAAAATCCCACGGTGGCTACACGCGGATAGGCGGCTACGGTCTCAAGGTTCAGTCTGATGGTCTTCATATCTTGTGCAGCCATTCATCGGCCGTCGTGTTTAGTAAAGTGTGGATGCCCAGTTGGCAGGCCGTTTGGCAGTTGGCGGGTGAATCGTCTATAAACAGCGTTTCCTCCGCTGTGATGCCCGTCTCGCTGATGACCTGTCTGAAGATTTCGGCAGAGGGTTTTACAAGGTGCATCTTGTAAGAGAGAAACACGCGCTCGAAATAGTCTTCCACACGGTGTCCGTCTTGGCCGAAAAACTGCTCGCAACGCCGCCAGTGCATATCGTTGGTGTTGCTCAGCAAGAAGAGCCTGTAGCGCTGGCGGAGCTCCAGCAATCGGCTCTTCTTCGTGTCAGCGATGCCGGGCAGCAGTTGGTTCCAAGCCCAGATGATCCGCTCGTTGTCAGCAGTAGTGCCTGAGATGCGCCTTGCCTCATGACAAAACTCTTCGGTGGTGGAATTGCCAATCTCAATGTCCCAAAACAAGTCTTCCGTGCGGTGGTCGCGCACGTAATCGCCAACGGTCGGTGCATGAATAGCCTCGAAGGCCTCTATGCAACTCTGTTCGTTGAGGTCTACCAGCACACCTCCAAGGTCGAAAATAATATTCTTAATCTTCTGCATCATGGGCAAAAAATACTTTGTCCTTATTATCTGGTGTGCAAAATTACCTAAAATAGCCCGAAAGCCGTCTTGTTCAATATTATTTAACGCATATCCCACATCTTTTCATCCCTGTTTTCCTTTCTATCCAGCAATTCTTTTTCCATTTTTCACGAAAAATATTTGCATATTTGCCCTAAAGGCACTATCTTTGCACCCGAAAAGTTGCCATCTCCACATGGATGGGCAACAAGGACTTGTAGCTCAGTTGGTTAGAGCAACAGACTCATAATCTGGAGGTCCTAGGTTCAAGCCCTAGCTGGTCCACACTGAAAATCAAGCAGTTAAGCCAAAAACTTAACTGCTTTTTCTTTTATTAGTGACCTTCAAGTGACCTTTTCGAGACAAAACTCATCTCCTGTGACCTT
>SFKY01000040.1 GCA_004554665.1 Bacteroidales bacterium | reverse complement strand
CTGTTGTACATACCGGCTCGCTCGGCAGTAGTTTTAAGGAAGAAGAAATAAGAATATGACTTATGGAACCAAGAATGGCACTGTCGCTGTAAAGGCGATAAGTGCCGTTCTGTTTTTAGTTTTTGTATTTTGCTACCTGTACTTCTATCAGGCAGACATTCTGGCGGTCAGCCAGCATGTGCTGTCGGGTGGAAAGACATCCTACGAGCCTACTATCGGGGCAGCCCTCATCACTTTGGTGTTGTATCTGCTTCAGATCGGTGTGTATGCGTTTACCAAGCTGGAGGGTAGGGCGTATGCGTTGACCTATTTCCCATCGATATTGATACTGACGGTGCTGACCTCTTTACAGCCAGACTGCAACAAGCCCATTGCTTTCGGTGCGTGGTGGATAGTTTTCCCGCTTCTGTTGCTGCTCTATGCCGGAGGGGGGTATGTCATTCGGCAGTGCCAGACTTGTCACTCGTATCATCGGGGAGCAGGTTGGATGTCTAAGGTGCTATGGTGTAATGTGCTGACACTATCGGGCATGTTTGTTTTTGCCGGATTGTGCAGCAACAGCAATGATGTCTATCATTATCGGATGAAAGCCGAGCGTTGCCTGATGCGGCATGATTGGGATGGAGCGGCCTTGGTGGGCCGCAAGTCATTGGCTACCGATTCCAGTCTGACCATGTTGCGTGCTTATGCGCTGGCCAAACAGGGATTGCTTGGTGAATATCTGTTTAACTATCCCGTCATAGGCAATTCGTGTGTGCTGTTGCCCGACAGTCAAACTGTGAAGTTGATGATGTTCCAAGAGAAGTATATCTATCATGATTTGGGCATCCGCCTGCGGCAGCAGTTGTCTCCGAGAAAGTATCTGGATTTTATCGATCGGCACAACATCGCCAAGCCGATGGGACACGAGTACTTGCTCACGGCCTATCTGCTGGATAAAGACTTGGATGGGTTTGTACGTAAGATTGGGAAGTATTATGAGTTGAATGATAGTCTCCCCAAACATTATCGGGAAGCCCTTACCCTGTACACACACCTACATTCGGTGCCTTATGTGGTGTACCATAATACGGTGATGGATGCAGATTATCAGGATTTTCAAAAGCTTTGTCGTTCGGAAGCCGATACTGCTATCCGAAAGACAAAGCTGAAAGACACGTACGGGAATACCTATTGGTATTACTATCAGTACGGAGAATGATGGTTACCAGTTGTTTTTCCTCACTTCTTCAAGTGCTTTCACCCAGTTGGTGTCCAATGAAAACTGGGTGATGTACTTGTCGTTGTCCACGTATGCATAGATAATGTCCTTGTCCATGTCGTTGAACAATGCATTCTGGATGGTAGTATTCTTATAGCGGCTCATGATCAAGTCTTTCTGGGTCTTTTTCTTCTCCTCAGAAAGCCGCTTGACATACAGATTGACAAAGTCTATCATCGAGCTCGTCTGCATGCCCAGGTCATAGGGGGTGAACTCGTTGTTGTCACCGGCTTTCATGATCATGTAGTAGATAGCATCCCATTTGAAGGCGGCAATCTTACGCTCGTCGAGAGACTTCCCTGTGTCGTTCTTGATAGCCTCCTGCTTCTGCATGATACGCTTTACTTCTTTGTAAATCTCTTGTGACGACGCATTCAGTGCAAATGTGCAGAGAAGCATCAGTGTCAGCATCATTTTCTTCATATTCTTTTTCGTTATAATCATTGTCGATGGTCGTTATGACTTCACTCTACATTGGTTTCTGTTTACAAAATCTTTCCAGCTTCCGTATTTGTGTTCGCTTTCGGGAGCATTGCGTTGTAGGAAGTGGCAGTATGCTGCCCCCAACGCATCGGTGGCATCCATAAACTTAGGCATATCCTGCTCATCGAGCTTCAGCAGCCGGCGGAGCATGTCGGCTACTTGTTCTTTGCTGGCTTGTCCTTGTCCTGTGATGGCCATCTTGATTTTGAGCGGAGCATATTCGTGGATGGGCACGTCGTGGCGGATGGCCGCGGCAATCGCTACGCCTTGGGCTCTGCCGAGTTTGAGCATAGACTGCACGTTTTTCCCGAAAAAGGGAGCCTCTATGGCCATTTCATCCGGCAAATACTCGTCGATAATGCCTGTTACACGCTCAAAGATCTTACCGAGACGCAGATAGGGGTCTGCTATCTTGCGCATGTCGATTACTCCCATGGCCATTACATTGGCCTTGTTGCCCACCGTACGCAGCACGCCGTAACCCATGACATTGGTTCCAGGGTCTATGCCTAATATGATGCGCTCGGTCGGCATTATCTGTCGAGATAGGGGTTGCTGGACAGTTCCGTGCCGATGGTGGTCTGCGGTCCGTGGCCAGGATATACCACCGTGTTATCCGGCAATTGGCAAATCATGCGCAGGCTCTGGATAATCTGGAACATCGAGCCGCCCAGATAGTCGGTCCGCCCGATGGAGTTGCGGAACAGGGTGTCTCCTGATAACGCTATCGCCTCCTCTGGGCAATAGAAGAATACGCTTCCTTTAGAGTGGCCGGGCGTTTCTATCACTTTGAGACGGTGGGAGCCGAAGGTGATTTCGTCGCCATCACCAAAGTATTTGCCAACCGGCGGCATGGCATAGTCGAGCGTGATTCCTACCAAGGTTTCGGCCTGTTCGGCCAGCATATCCATGAGATGCTGGTCTTCTTTGTGCACTTCAGGCTTCAGCCCGAATTCATCGAATATCGTGTTGTTGCCAAAGTTGTGGTCAATATGTCCGTGTGTGCTCAACAGGTGAACGGGAGTAAGCCCGTTGTCGCGGATATAGTCCACGATGGCAGCGCGTTCGGCAGGGTAGTATGCCCCACAGTCGCAGATGACACACTCTTTGGTCTCGTCACTGATGATGTAACAGTTTTCCTGCAACATGTTACACTCAAAACGTTGGATTGTCAACATGGGATATAAATTACGTTCTTTTCTTTAAACCATTCTTCCTCAAACCAAGATGAGATAGGAGCTACCTCCACTATGTTCTTGTAGGGCTGCAATTCGGCCTGCAGGTTGCCACCCTTGAGACAGATGACCCCATTGGGCAACGCATTGTTCGACGCTTTGGCAATATTCTTTTTCACTATCTTCATCAGGTCAGGCATGGGCATGACCGCACGGCTCACGATAAAGTCGAAGTGTCCTTTCTCCTCCTCTCCGCGCAGGTGTTCAGCCACCACATTGGTCAGACCAATAGCCTTGGCCACCTCATTGGCCACACGGATTTTCTTTCCGGTACCGTCGATCAACTTGAATCTGCACTCGGGAAAGAGGATGGCGAGCGGAATACCGGGGAATCCGCCTCCAGTACCGAAGTCCAAGATACGTGTACCTGCCTTAAACCGAATAAAACGGCCTATGGCAAGTGAGTGAAGCACATGATGCTCATACAGATTGTCAATATCTTTGCGGGAGATAACGTTGATTTTTGCATTCCAGTCTCTGTATAGTTCGTCCAACTGGGCAAACTGACGGTGCTGTGTGTCGCTGAGGTCGTTGAAGTATTTGTCGATTATTTGCATAGTCTTTTCTTTTGTCCGTTCCAATAGCGTCACTCACGGTAGCTTCTCCGTGTAGGGCTATGCGAGTAGCATCCAATATGTTCGCTATCAATTTCCTCCAATTGTTTGCAAAGTTACGATAAAAAAGTCGTAACTTTGCAAACAAATAGCAATTATTAATATAATAATGATAAAAGCAGCGCTTTTCGACCTCGACGGAGTGGTGTTTGATACCGAGCCCCAGTACACACAGTTTTGGATAGAAATGGGCAGGCGGTATCATCCCGAGCTTCCCGACCTTGCACACGTCATCAAGGGGCAGACCCTTGTGCAGATTTACGACAGATTCTTTGCTTCCATGCCGGAGGCGCAGTCTTATATTACAGCCCAGTTGGCAGAGTTTGAGCACCAGATGACTTTCACCTATGTGGAGGGTTTGGAGGCTTTTGTTACGGCTCTGCATGGGCGCGGTTTGAAGACCGCCATAGTGACCAGCAGCAATCGTGACAAGATGGCTCATGTCTATGCTGCCCATCCGGAAGTGCACCAGTTGTTTGACAAGATACTGACATCGGAGGATTTTGCCAAAAGTAAGCCGGATCCAGACTGCTATCTGAAAGGTGCGGCCTGCTTTGGTCTGAAGCCGGACGAGTGTGTGGCCTTCGAGGATAGTTTCAATGGACTGAAAGCGGTGAGAGCTGCCGGGATGCAGGCGATTGGACTTGCCACGACCAATTCGGAGGAAGCCATACGCCCCTATTGTGATGTAGTACTTAAAGACTATAAGGATTGGACACACAAAATACACCTATTCACCTGACCCTCTGGCATAGGGAGTTTTGGTTTTTGGCTCTCGCCAACATGCTTGTGTCGATGAGTGTCTACATGACCATCCCCGACATGATAGCTTCCCTGCGTGCGTTCGGATTCCCGCCGTTGCAGGTTGGCGCGGTGATGGGGGTCTATGGTATCGGACTGTTTGTCTTTGGCCCCTTTGTCAATTATTATGTAGAGCGCTATCGTCGTAAGATGGTGTGTATCATGGCATTGCTCATCCTGTTGGCAGATATGGGTGTCCTGTTTTATCTACGGGAAACGCCCTATGCGGCCGTATTCGAGGTACAGGCCACCCTTCGTTTCGTGTTGGGTGCAGCCTACGGCCTCTTTGAGATGGTATTGCTCAGCACGCTGGTTATAGACACCGTCAAGTCTTTTATGCGGACGGAGGCCAATCATCACGTTACATGGTTTGGCCGCTTCGCGCTCTCCTTGGGTCCGGTAGCGGGTATCTGTATCTGTGGATACTGGGGCACGCAGACGCTCATCCTTACCTCGGTGGGATTCTCTGTAGTGGCTTTTTGTCTGTTGGCAATGGTCAGTGTGCCATTCAAAACTCCCGACGATGCTGCCCGTCGCTTTGCCCTTGACCGCTTCTTCTTGCCAGAAGGTTGTCTGTTGTTTTTCAATCTCTTTGCGGTGACAACAGTGGTAGGCTTGCTGCTCACACTGCCGTTGTCGCTTACGTTCTTCGCCGTGATGATGTTCGGTTTTCTGTTGGCATTATTGTCTGAGCGGTTTGTCTTTGCCAATGCAGAGTTAGAGAGTGAGCCGATATGTGGACTGGGTGCGCTCTTTGCCTCACTGCTTATCCTGCTCACGCGCCACCAGCCTGTGGCAGATATGATGGCGGCAGCCCTTCTGGGTTTGGGGGTAGGGCTCATTGGGTCGCGATTCCTCCTGTTTTTTATCAAGCTCAGCCATCATTGCCAGCGTGGAACCTCACAGAGCACCTTCTTTCTCGGCTGGGAGAGTGGAATCAGTTGTGGTCTTTTTATCGGTCTTAGTTGTTTTTCACTTCAGCCTCATGCGTTGTTGCTCTGTGGATTGTCCATCATAGCGGCTGCATTTGTGGGTTATCATTTCTTTGTGCATGCGTGGTATATGCGACACCGCAACCGATAGACGCTTGTGATGACATAGATAGCAAAAAAACTCATCCAAACATCGTAAGGATTACGGTTTGGATGAGTTTTTGTCTTGTTATGAGAGAAGAGTTGGTTTATTTGGTCTCTTTAGCTTCTTCCATGTCACCCTCTATATAGAGCCGGCACATCTCCACAACGGCATTGGTGCGCAGGGTGACAGTCTTCTTGAAATGTCCCGGAAACTTTCCCTTGCCATTGTAGGTCACTTTGACCGTACCTTTCTCGCCTGGTTTGATGGGAGTTTTGGTATAAGTCGGGACGGTGCATCCGCATGATGCCATCGCACTGTTGATGATAAGTGGACTTGTGCCCGTGTTGGTAAAGGTGAAGATGGCAGTCTGTACGGGATTGCTTTCGCTGAACTTGCCGAAGTTGTGAGTAGTCTTGTCAAACTTGATTTCTGCCTGTGTCTGCTGGGCAAATGCCGTAACACTGGCCATCAGCATGAGCATCATTACAATCTTTTTCATCCTTTTCTGTTTTAGTTCTGCCTGCAAAGGTACGAAATCTTTATATAGAGTGGCGCCCCCCTGGCGATTATTTATATAATATTAACCCGTAGTCAATGCGTTTCCTGCTTGCTAAACACATATCTTGAGTTGTCTATCCATATCTGTCAATGACCTTTTGTGTCCTCTGAAGTAGGCAGAAATGGATAAATGGTTAATAATTTGCTAATTTTTTATTGGATTTATTTGCAGAGTTAAATTTTTTCGCTACATTTGCAATCGAAAAGTAAACTGATAGCTTATGAAATCTATGGTATCTGCATATTGGTGGTGGCGTAGCTCGGGATGTAACTGTCGTGAGTAAGTGAGCCATGTAGATACGTGATGATATTATCAGGGGCCTGCCGTACTTGCGACAGGCCCCTTTTCCTTATTATATTAGGTATATTAAAAATGGGAGATACGATTATGGAAATGAAACAAGCCTTAAACAAGATGCTTAACCATGAGCAGCTTACGAGAGAAGAGACCAAGGAGATGCTGATAGGCATCACCCGAGGTGAATATCCTACAGAGCAGATTGCCGCTTGGCTTACCGAACTGGCCATGGGCGGTGTCACTGTAGACGTGTTGTTAGGTCTACGCGACGGAATCTTGGAGACAGGTGTTCCTGCACCATTAGATTGCGATCGATATATCGATGTGGTGGGCACAGGTGGCGACCGTAAGAATACGTTTAATATCTCTACCACGGCTTGTTTTGTCATTGCTGGTGCTGGTTACAAGGTAGCCAAGCATGGCAACTATTCTGCCACCAGTGTGAGTGGAGCCTCCAATGTGATAGCCTGTCATGGTGTACGGTTTACAGACGATATGGACAGACTCAACCGGTCCATCAACGAGGCGGGCATTGTGTACTTACATGCCCAGATGTTTGCCAAGGCACTCAAGTTTGTGGCTCCCATCCGCAAGGTGCTGCCCTTCCCCACAGTCTTCAATCTCTTGGGACCGCTTGTCAATCCCTCACGCCCCCAAGCCCAGTTGCTCGGTGTGGCCAATCTTGACCAGATGCGCCTCTATGCACAGGTGTACCAGCGCATGGGGATAGATTATGGCATCGTGCACAGCATAGACGGTTACGACGAGATTTCGCTTACCGGCGATTTCAAGGTCTCCACCAATGACTATGAGCGTATCTATCGGCCTGCAGATTTAGGTCTGGCGCTTGCCAAACCTGAGGAACTGGTGGCCGGAGCCTCTGAAGAGGAGGCTGCTGCCATCTTCGACAGCGTGCTCAACGGCACTTGTTTGCCGACCCAGCGCGACATCGTCGTGGCCAATGCAGCCTTCGGCATCCAAGTGATGGAGCGTGGACGCAAGGATATCGCCGAGTGCATGGCCATTGCCCGCGAGAGCATAGAGAGTGGGGCAGCCCTGCGTACCTTCCGTAAGTTTGTCGAAATCAATTCATAGTCTTATGAGGGATATCTTAGAGGAAATTGTGGCGCATAAGCGCGAGGAGGTGGCGCAGTTCAGACAGTTGTTGCCGTTGCGACAACTTGCCGGTCTTACGGAGCCAATGTTGTCAGCCCCTGTCCCGTCCATGCGCGAGGCGCTGATGGCATCGCCCACGGGCATCATCGCCGAGTTTAAGCGCAAGTCGCCTTCCAAAGGCTGGATACACCGCGAGGCCAAGGCCGACGTGGTGTCGTTGGCCTACCAGCAGGCAGGGGCATCGGCTGTGAGTGTACTGACAGACCGCAACTACTTTGGCGGTTATGATGAGTTTATACAGATGGTACGTGCCTCGGGTGTCACCTTGCCCATTTTGTACAAAAATTTTGTCATCGACGAATACCAACTTTTCCAAGCCCGCCATTGCGGCGCATCGGCAGTGTTGCTCATTGCGGCTGCGCTGAAGCTTGATACATGTCGGCAACTGATAGCCTTGGCACACGATTTGGGCTTGGAGGTGCTCTTGGAATTGCACGATGAGCGCGACCTCAACCATGCCGAGTTGGAGCCCGATCTCTATGGTGTGAACAATCGCCATCTTGGCACCTTCGTCACCGATGTGCAGACCAGTTTCCAGATGGCCGAACGGTTGCCGCACACGGCTTGCAAGGTAAGCGAGAGCGGCATAGCCGATGCCGCTACGGTCTTGGCCCTGCGACAGGCAGGCTATCGCGGATTCCTGATTGGCGAATCGCTGATGCGCGAGTCGTATCCCGGTGAGGCTTTGGCACGCTTGGTGGCCCAAATGGCAACACCTAAAACAGAAAATCAATAACGAATAAAGATAGAGAAAATGCAATACCCATTCATTAAAGTATGTGGAATGACGGCCCCCGATAACATCCGGGCCGTGGAAGCGTTGGGAGTAGACATGATTGGCATGGTCTTCTATCCGCAGTCGCCCCGCTTTGTGCCTATGATTAGGGCACGGGCTGGCATCATCCCCGACTATAGCGCTGAGCGGCTGGCTCATCTTGCGCCGCAAGCTGGTGATGCTCCCACGGCTGCTTCCGAGAGAGAGGGGAAGACTGCCCGTAGGGTAGGGGTGTTTGTAGACGACATGCCGCAAAACATCATCACCCGTGTTTACAATTTCGGTCTCGACTATGTGCAACTGCATGGCGACGAGCCGCGTGAGACCTGTGAGAACCTGCGCCGCACCCTCGACCCCGACATACGGCCGGGCATCGGCATCATCAAGGCTATCAGCATCTCAAAACCCGAAGACCTGGACCGCTGCGAGGCTTACGAGGGCGCGGTAGACATGTTCCTGTTCGACACCCGTTGCACAGAGGTAGGCGGCAGCGGCCGACAGTTCGACTGGTCGATGCTCGACCGCTACCGCGGCGACACGCCTTTCTTGCTCAGTGGCGGCATCGGCCCTGACGACGCTGCCCGTCTGCAGGCTTTCCATCATCCCCGATGTGTGGGTGTGGATCTCAACAGCAGGTTTGAGACACAGCCCGGTATCAAGGATGTGGCTCTTTTGCAATCATTCATCAAAACTCTCCGCCCATGAATCGTATCAATCACTTGTTCGCCCATCGTGGCGACCGCAAATTGCTCTCCCTGTATTTCTGTGCAGGCTGTCCGCAGGTAGAGATGGTGCCCGAGGTCATCCTTACCTTGCAGCGCAGGGGCATAGACATGATCGAGGTAGGCATACCTTTCAGTGATCCGCTGGCCGACGGCCCTGTCATCCAGTCTGCCGGCACCGTGGCGCTGCACAATGGCATGACCCTCTCCACCCTTTTCACACAGTTGGCTTCCATCCGTGACCGGGTTACCATCCCCTTGGTGCTCATGGGTTATCTCAATGTCATCATGCACTATGGCTACGAGTCTTTTTTCCGCCGCTGTGTAGAGGTGGGTGTGTCGGGATGTATCATCCCAGACCTGCCGTTCGACGATTACCTGTCTGTGGTCAAGCCCATTGCCGACCGATACGATGTACGGGTCATCATGATGATTACCCCGGAGACCTCAGAGGAGCGAATCCGCTTTATCGATGAGCATACCGACGGATTTGTCTACATGGTATCCTCGGCCAGTATCACGGGTGCACAGCAGCAGTTTGACGAAGCCAAGCTGGCCTACTTTGCCCGCATCGACGGCATGCATCTTCGCAATCCCCGCATGATAGGCTTCGGCATCTCCAACCGTCAGACCTTGCAGAGTGCATGGCAGCATGCTGCGGGTGCCATCATCGGCAGCAAGTTCGTAACCCTGCTGCGCGAGACCGGCAATGCCGACAAAGCTATTGACCAACTTTATGAAGCACTGGAAATATGAAATATCAAGTAGACGAAAAAGGATTTTTCGGCCGGTTCGGAGGTGCGTATGTACCTGAGATATTGTACAAGTGTGTCCACGATCTGCAGGATGCCTACCGGCCCATCATAGAGAGTGACGATTTCAAGCAGTCATTCCACCAACTGCTGCGCGACTATGTGGGTCGTCCTTCGCCCCTCTATTACGCCCGTCGCATGAGTGAGCGTTACGGCTGTCGACTCTACCTCAAGCGCGAAGACCTCAACCATACGGGAGCCCATAAGATCAATAATACCATCGGCCAGATACTCATGGCCAAGAAGATGGGCAAGACGCGCATCATCGCCGAGACCGGTGCCGGACAGCATGGCGTGGCCACGGCTACGGTGTGTGCACTCATGGATATGCAGTGCGAGGTGTTTATGGGCAAGACCGATGTAGAGCGCCAGCATACCAATGTGGAGCGCATGCGCATGCTCGGTGCCACGGTGCATCCCGTCACTACAGGCAACATGACACTGAGCGATGCCTGCAGCGAAGCCATTCGCGACTGGTGCTGCCACCCGCGCGACACCTATTACTTGGTGGGCAGCACCATGGGGCCGCATCCTTACCCCGACATCGTGGCCAAGATGCAGAGCGTCATTTCCGAGGAAATCAAGTGGCAGTTGCAGGAAAAGGTGGGACGCGACTATCCCGACTGCCTCATTGCCTGCGTAGGTGGAGGCAGCAATGCCGCCGGTACCATCTACCACTATATCGATGACGAGCGTGTGCGCATCGTGCTGGCCGAGGCTGGCGGTCATGGTGTCGATACCGACCACACGGCAGCCACCATCCATTGTGGCACCGAGGGCATCATCCACGGGGCGCGGTCGCTGGTCATGCAGACCGGTGACGGACAGATACAGGAGGCCTTCACCATCAGTGCCGGACTCGATTATCCCGGTATCGGTCCCATGCATGCCGACTTGGCCGAGCATGGCCGTGAAGAGGTGATTGCCATCAACGACGACGAGGCCATCTATGCCGGTTACGAGCTCACCCGTATGGAAGGCATCATCCCGGCCATAGAGAGCGCCCATGCGCTGGCTGCGCTCCGCAAGCTTACCTTTGCTCCTGACGATGTGGTGGTGCTCACCGTATCGGGTAGGGGAGACAAAGACGTGCAGACCTATCTCAGCCACAAGGATATGGCCAAGGAATACGGTAACTTCTAATCCTCAATAGTTTTTCAGTATGGATACCTTTCACTATCAAGTAGCGTCGCGCACCATTCTTGCCGACCTCTATACGCCCGTAGGTGTGTACCTGAGCCTGCGCAACCTGTATCCCCAGTCGGCACTCATGGAGAGTAGCGACTACCACAGCCACGATACGGCACGCTCGTTTATCGGCGTGCGCCCTATGGCACATTTTCGCGTGGCGCACGGCCGCGTACAGTCCACCTATCCCGACGGCTGCGAGACCCATGAGCAGCTCGACCTCGACCACAAGGGCAAGGCCAAGGAGCAGGTGGCGCAAGCGATGGCCCGGTTTATGGCCCGTTTCCGTGTCGAAGGCGAGGGAAGCAGCTACTACGGACTGTATGGTTTTACCTCGTTCACTGCCGTGAGATATTTTGAGAACATCGATGTGCCCGACACCACGATGGAGCGCAACGATGCCCCAGACATATACTATGTCATGTACCGCGATGTCATTGTCTTCGACCATTTCTCCAACCGTATCTGCATGCTCACCCTCACCGATGGCGACGATGCTCAGGGACAGCGCACGCTCGACACCCTTGGCCGTCTTTTGCAGCAGCCCGGCCAGTGCTACGAGTTTCATCCGGAGGGTGAGGTGACGAGTACCCTTACCGACGAGGAGCACAAAGTCAATATCCGTCGCTGTGTGAGCCACTGCCTGCGTGGCGATGTCTTCCAGATTGTGGTCTCCCGGCGCTTCTGCCAGCGCTATCGTGGCGACGACTTCCGGCTCTATCGTGCCCTGCGCAGCATCAATCCCTCCCCCTATCTCTTCTACTTCGATTTTGGCGGCTTCCGTATCTTCGGTTCCAGTCCTGAGACCCACTGCCGTATCGAGGGCGACCGTGCCTATATCGACCCGATAGCAGGCACCACCCGCCGGAGCGGCAATGCGGCCGAAGACAGGCGCAACGCCGAGTTTCTGCGCAATGATCCCAAGGAGAATGCAGAGCATGTGATGCTGGTAGACCTTGCCCGCAATGACCTGAGTCGCCATTGCGAGGACGTGCAGGTAGACTTCTACAAGGATATGCAGTTTTACAGTCACGTTATCCATCTGGTCAGCAGGGTGAGTGGCCGTCTTATCCATCCCGACGCTGTCGAGGAAAAATTGTGCGCCTTTTTCGATACTTTCCCGGCCGGCACGCTCTCCGGTGCGCCCAAGGTGAGGGCCATGCAGCTCATCTCTGCGATGGAGCCCCACAACCGTGGCGCCTACGGAGGCTGCATCGGATTTGTCGGACTCGACGGCAATCTCAACCAGGCCATTGTGATACGCACCTTTGTGAGCCGTAACGGCGAACTGTGGTTCCAGGCTGGCAGCGGCGTGGTGGCCAAGAGCAACGACGACTACGAGCTGCAAGAGTGCAACAACAAGCTCGGGGCGCTGACGCGCGCCATCATCGAGGCAGAAAACATCTAACCACAAGTAAGTCCACGAATCATGTATACACCGCAAGTAGTAGTCATAGACAATTATGACTCGTTTACCTACAACTTAGTGCACCTGGTACGCCAGTTGGGCGCACAGGTTACCGTGTTGCGCAACGACCAGTTTGTGCTTGAGTCACTACAATCGTTTGACAAGATTATCCTCTCGCCCGGGCCGGGCATCCCCTCCGAGGCCGGGCTCTTGCTCGATGTCATTCGCCATTATGCCGCCAGCAAGCCCATGCTGGGCGTATGCCTGGGTCATCAGGCCATCGGCGAGGTGTTTGGCGGGCACCTGACCAATCTGGCCGACGTCTATCACGGCGTGGCCACTGAGGGAACCCAGCTGGGCAACGACCCGATCTTCGGCGGTCTGCCCCGTCGCATCGTCATGGGACGCTACCACTCATGGGTGGTAGACCGTGAAGGATTTCCCGACTGCTTGGAGGTGACTGCCGAGAGCGATGAGGGCTATATCATGGCCTTGCGCCACCGCGAGTACGATGTGCACGGCATCCAGTTTCACCCCGAGAGCGTGCTCACGCCGCAGGGAGCGACCATAGTGGCCAACTGGCTCCGGCGCTGAACCGTCTTTGGCAGTGCCTGATGGCACCTTTTCACACCTGCCTGCAATTGCGATACGGGCGTATGGCAGTTGGAGTACGCCCGTATCGCAATTGTCATTCGGGCGTACTCCAAATGCTGTACGGTCTCCAAATGCGACCTATCGGAGCAGTAAAAGCATGGCCCTGCTGCTATTTCTTGCTGTATTCTGTAGGGCAAACAGAATTTTTTGCGTAACTTTGCACCTGCATTCGGTTCATAAACTGATCAAAAAGGGAATCAGGTGTAACTCCTGGACAGTCCCGCTGCTGTAAGCAGCCCTTAAGAGATGAACAGTAGAGCCACTGTCTGCAATAGGCGGGAAGGCGTTCATGCTCGGGCTGTAAGTCAGAAGACCTGCCGTTTGCACGAACTGATGGGATGCCGTCTGCGAGGACAGTCGTGTATCCCGACCAAAATGAAATTTGATCACAAGGCATGAAGGCAATGACGATGGCCATGCTCGTGGCTGGGGTCTCGTGGGTTACAATGGCACCACCGGCTATGGCACAAGACAGCGATACCCTGCGCACCCACAGGCTTAGGGGGGTGGAAGTGTATGGCGACAGGCACCGTCGTGCGGTGAAAAGCACGTCGCCCCTGCAGCAGATGGACAGTGGCGAGATGCTGCGGCTGGGTGTCACCGATATAGCCGATGCCCTTCACCGCATGCCGGGCATCAATCTGCGCGACTATGGTGGTGCCGGAGGGCTGAAGACGGTCTCGGTACGGGGCTTTGGCGCACAGCATACGGGGGTGAGTTACGACGGGGTGCTGCTCAGCGAGTGCCAGAGTGGCGAGATAGATGTGTCGCGCTATGCGCTCGACCATGTGCAGTCGCTCCGGCTCACCGTCGGCGACAACGATGATATCTTCGTCTCTGCCCGTCAGGCTGCCTCGGCGGCCGTGCTCGCCATCGAGACGCTGAATGAGGTACCAGCAGACTGTAGGGCGCATCTTACGGCGCAGGCCAAGATGGGCTCGTTTGGCTATGTGAGTCCGTTTGTGCGCTATGTGCAGCGTGTGGCCAACAGGTTGACGCTCTCTGCCACGGCCGATTATACGTATGCGGAGAACGATTATCCTTTTAAGTTGCGCAACGGTAGCGTGGTGACCCATGAGCGGCGCACCAACAGTCGTATGAACAGTGGACATGGGGAGGTGGCCGCCCAATGGCAACCCAATGACCGTAACCGCGTGTGGGGCAAGGTCTACTACTACGACAATGACCGCCAACTGCCCGGTATCGTGCGCCTCTACACCAATGTGTGCGGTGAGCGGCTGCGCGACCGTAACCTCTTTGCACAGGCCACATGGCAGACCACGTCGGCCAACAGGCAGATGGTGATGAAGACCACGGCCAAGTACAATTGGGCGGCATCCATATACCAAGATACCTTGAAGGTAGACCGCAAGGACGATGCCACCTATCATCAGCGGGAGGCGTATGCCTCGATGGCGTTGCTTTATGCGCCGGGGGGCAACTGGTCGATGGACTATTCGGCAGACTATGCCTTCAACAACTTGAGCAGCACGCTTCCCACCGACGTGCGCCCTTATCGCCACTCGGTGTTGCAGTCGCTGACGGCCAAATATGCCTCGCGCCGCTTGGTGGCACTGGCACGCCTGTTGGGGTCGCTGTACTACAACGGGGCACGGCAAGGAGCATCGGCAAGGGAGATGAGGCGACTGTCGCCATCGTTGTCGCTTTCGTATCGGCTGCTTCCCCATGAGGCTCTCTATGTGCGGGCTTCCTACAAGGATATCTTCAGGGTGCCGACTTTCAGCGAGAGTTATTTTTTCCACTATGGCAGCACCGATCTGAGTCCGGAAAAGACCGACCAATATAATATAGGTGTGACATGGATGCATCAGTGGTCGGGCGGTGGCTCGCTCCAGGGAACGGTAGACGGGTATCTGAACCACGTCAAGGACAAGATAGTGGCCGTGCCGTACAACATGTTTGTATGGCGCACGGTGAACGTGGCCAAGGTAACGGTGCATGGTGCCGATATGAGTGTCAAGGGTTTGTACCCCATAGGCCGTGGGCAGCGTATGGAGCTCTCGGGAGCTTACAGTTACCAGCGTGTGGCCAACCGTACCAATCCTGAGTCGGAGCACTATGGCAAGCAGATTGCCTATGCGCCTCTACACTCGGGTAGCGCGGCCATCGGGTGGCTCAATCCGTGGCTCAACATGTCGCTTCACGGCACGGGTATCAGTGGGCGATGGGCCAACAACAACCATTATGAGGGTACGCATATAGGCGGTTATTGGGATTTGGGTCTCACGGCATACCGCATAGTACGGTTATGTGGCTCGGAAGTGGAATTGCGGGTGGATGTGAAGAATATCCTCGGCAAACAATATGAGATTGTGGCCAACTACCCAATGCCCAGAACGGCATGGATGGTAGGGGTAAAGGGAAGGTTTTAAAGGTAAAAAAGTAAAAAGGTAAAAAGGTGTAGGGACGCACGTTCGTGCGTCCGCCTCGGATGTAAAACGATAAAACGTCTCGTGTGGGAAATGGGTGGAATTAATCATATAACAAATTCATATAAACAAAAACGATGAAAAAGTACCTATTAAGTTTGGCTGTGGTGCTTGCTGGCATCACGCTGTTGGCCTCTTGTGATGACAATGATGGCCCCTCTTATCAGTATGTAACTTATAGCAATGGAGCTTATGTGGTGAATGCAGGCAACATGAGTGGCAGCATAGACGGAACGCTCACGTATATAGACTACACCACCAACACGGCTTACCAGAAGGTGTTCCAAAACGCCAATGGTGGCCAGAGTCTCGGCAATACTGCTAATGACGGATTGGTCTATGGAGACAAGATCTATGTGGTAGTGGACAAGGAAAACACCATTGAGGTGCTCGACAGGGTGACCCGCAAGCGTATCAAGCAGATAAGCACCACGGCTATGCTCGGCCTCAAGGAGGGTACCAGTCCGCGGCGCATCATTGCAGGCGGCAACAGTATCTTCTTTACCACCTATGGCGGCGTTG
This sequence comes from Bacteroidales bacterium, assembly GCA_004554665.1. Taxonomy (GTDB): domain Bacteria; phylum Bacteroidota; class Bacteroidia; order Bacteroidales; family Bacteroidaceae; genus Prevotella. Next base: position 4,372 of record SFKY01000040.1, on the reverse strand, counting down.
TGGCCCGCGTAGACACGCTGGCCTTCAATCTGCAAAACAAGTACACCGTGGGTTCTTATCCTGAGGGGCTGATGGGTGCCGGCAACTATCTGTATGTGGCCAATTCGGACTATGGCAACGGCAACGGTACTATCTCCATTGTCGACCTGGCTTCAGGCAGTGTGAACACGCTTAAGGTTGAGGGTGTGAACAATCCGAAGGAGTTTTTCTTGACGCAGAGCAACCTGTATGTGCTCGATATGGGTACCTATGATGCCAACTGGAATCAGACGGGCTGCGGAATCTATCGCATGAACGGGAACTCTTCGGCGACACTTGTGGCCGAGGCTACGATGGCCGCACAGTATGGAGAGAAACTTTATCTCATCAACAATGCCTATGGCACGGTGACAGAGCCTGTCTATTCGGTTTACGACACATCGTCTGGTTCGCTCACAGCACTCAAGCTTTCGGAGAAAGTGGAGAGTCCGGCTGATATCAAGGTAGATCCCGTCACAGGACATATCTTTGTGCTCTCTTATCAGATGGGAGACTATGGCTATGCAGACTACAACGCCAATGGTTATGCGGTGGAATATGACGCGCAAGGCAACAAACTGCGTCGCTATGATACGGGAGTAGGTCCCACTACGATGTTCTTTGATGCGGGTATCCGTACCGAGGAGGTCAAGTAATGAGAGTAAAAGTATCTGCTGATGACTGACAGACGGATAGCTGTAGCGCTGTGTATGGTTGCCCTGATGGCCTGTATGGCGGCCTGTGGGGGCATGGGCACGCATCATGGTATGGCGGAAGAGGGCGATACGGTCCGATTCCGCTACGCCACCTTGCTGACGGTGGTGCGCTATCCCTCGCATACCCATGTGGAAATCAAGAACCCGTGGCGCAAGGGTGTGACGCTCCGCGTCTACGATTTTGACAAGCCGATAGAGCGGGCTGTGGTGACCACCACATCGCACTGCAGATTGCTGGTCGACCTCGGTGCCGAGACAGCGATTGCGGGAGTCTGTGATGCGCAGTACATCCATGTTCCGGCAATACAGGAGAGGTTGCGTAGCAAACTTCTGGCAGACTGCGGTAACAGCATGAGTCCTGAGGTGGAGGTCATCGTGGAGAGCAAGGCCGATGCCGTGGTGGTGTCGCCTTTTGAGAACAATGGAGGCTATGGCCTGTTGGAGAAACTCGGCATCCCTATTATCGAGGCAGCGGACTACATGGAGCCGTCGGCGATGGCTCGCGCGGAGTGGATGAGGCTCTATGGCATCCTCTTCGGTAAGGAGCGCGAGGCCGACTCGCTCTTCCATGTGGTGGATAGTACGTATCGGGCGCTCTCACGGCAGGCAATAAAGTGCCCCAAAGGGCGTTCTATCTTAACAGAGCGCAAGACGGGGAGCGTATGGTACTGTCCCGGCGGCCAGAGTAGTATGGGTAGACTGATTGCCGATGCCAATGGTGCCTATGCTTTTGCCGATGATGGGCACAGTGGGTCGCTTGCCTTGCCTTTTGAGCAAGTGGTCGACAGGGCGGGCGAAGCCGACGTGTGGGTGTTGGTGGCCAGTGGCGCACCGCTTCCAACCCTCAGTTCGCTGGCAGCCGAATATCATGGCTACAAGGGCATCAAGGCGTTTCGTACAGGAGAGGTATATGTGTGCGATGCATCGTCTACCGCATACTTCGAGGAGGTGCCTTTCCGTCCCGATTACCTCTTGCGCGATTTGATACAACTTCTCCATCCAGGTACAGACCTTGGAGGATTCAAGTATTATCGTCAGATTGAATAGATATATAGGCAGTCTCGTGGGATTGGGCGTGTCGGTGTGCCTGCTGTTTGCGCTCAATCTGGTGGTGGGGAGTGTGCATATCCCACCCGGCGAGGTGTGCGCTATCCTGATGGGCGGTGGAGCGGAGCGAGAGAGCTGGCGGTTCATCGTGCTCGAGTCACGCTTGCCGCAGGCCATCGTGGCCTTGTTGAGCGGGGCGGCCTTGGCAGTGAGCGGCTTGCTGCTTCAGACCACGTTCCGGAACCCTTTGGCAGGGCCAGACGTTTTTGGTATCAACGGGGGAGCCGGACTGGGCGTGGCGCTGGTCATGTTGCTGTATGGCGGCAGTGTAGTGGCGGGCAGTTTCAGTCTCACGGGTAGTATCGCCATTCTCCTTGCCGCATTTGCGGGGGCGATGGCTGTCACAGCCATTATCCTCTTTTTCTCAACGCTGGTACACAGTCGTACCATGCTGCTCATTGTCGGCATCATGGTGGGCTACCTGTCGTCATCGGTCATTTCCCTGCTCAATTTTTTTGCCACGCAGGAGGGGGTGAAGTCGTATCTTGTATGGGGGATGGGCCATTTTGGCGGCGTGTCAATGGCGCAGCTCCCTTTGTTCAGCGTCCTTATCTTGTTGGGATTGGGATGCTCGATGCTGCAAGCTAAACCTCTCAATGTGCTCCTGCTGGGAGATGCGTACGCAGAGAACTTGGGTGTCCGCACGGTGACCGTACGCCGTCGGCTGTTGGCTGTTACAGGTCTCCTTACAGCCGTCGTCACAGCCTATTGTGGTCCCGTGGCTTTTATCGGATTGGCGGTTCCGCATGTGGCACGTCTGCTGCTGTGTACAGACGATCATCACCGGCTTTTGCCGGCTACCATATTGGCTGGTGCGGGAGTGGCATTGGCCTGCAACGTGGTGTGTTTCCTGCCCGGAGAGGGAGGGATGATTCCGCTGAATGCAGTCACTCCGCTGATAGGGGCTCCGGTTGTAATTTATGTCATAGCCAGAAAACGCTGAAAAGAAGATGGGAAAGATTTATACCAAGCATGGAGACGATGGCACCACCGCCCTTCTGGGTGGCGAGCGGGTGCCCAAGACAGATGTAAGGGTAGAGGCCAATGGGGCGATAGACGAACTGGTGGCGCTCTTAGGACTGGTGCGTGCCCATAGACCAGAGACCGACTGTGCGCGCAACCTCTTGGAGGCCATACAGCAGCAGCTTATGCGTCTGATGGCGCATGTGGCAGCGTCGGGGGAGACACCGCTAACGGGGATGGACCCCATCTTGGCTCAGATGGAGACGGCCATCGACATGCAGACCGGTGGCCGCAAGTTCTCGTTTGTGGTGCCAGGAGCTGATGTAGCCGAGGCTTGGCTGCATGTGGTGCGTACCAGAGCGCGTACGGCCGAGCGCAGGTTGTGGTCCGTGCACGCTGTCTATCCGTTGTCGGCGGTGGCCATGCAGTTTATGAACCGCCTTTCCGATTATCTTTTTGTATTGGCGGAAAGTGGGCAAAGCGAGTGAGATTCTGCACTGTTGAGCGCCATGCGTCGCATTCAGAATGTGACGCTGTCGAACAGCGTCCCTCTTATTTCAATGATTTCATTAGCCTTGATTTGTGTGTCATCATCGAAGATAATCTTCTGTTCGAACTCATCCCAGGACTTTATGGTACCTGAATGTGTGGTGTACCGGCCACCATCCTTGTATGGGTCAGGGATAAAGTAGGTGATGCTGACGTAGGGATGTTCGTTGAGGTGCGCTAAGAGTAACGTGACTCTCTGGTTGAGCATCTCACATTCACACTCAGATAGTTCTATCTGCTTATCTGTCAGTCTTGCCATTTCACTGATGGCTGCACTGTGTCCAGTCAGAGCCGCAAAGGGAGCGAACTGAGCAGCACGCTGATACATGGTCATTTGCGGTCGCACCTTTGATACGTGGTGGGGCAAGTCAATAATATGGGCGTATTTATCCATTTACCTTTTTACCTCTTTACCTTTTTACCTTTATGCTTTGTGTCCTCCTATCTGTTTATTGCGTTCTATGGCTGTAGCCCCATCTTCAAGGTTGAGTCCCCGAAGTATGGAGTTTTTGCCAAACTTGCCCTTGATGCTCAGCAATGTTTTCTGCATCCTACGTTCTTTAGCCTGTGCTTCTTCCTCTGCTATCTGTTGTGCCTTCAATGCATCATAGTCTGTGAACAAGTCCAGTTGTACGGGAGCAGAACTTGTCTTCCTAGCACTCTCTTCGCTGAAGACATGGTTGGTGGTCAAGGTGAGGCGACGTATGAGCAGGTCTGGGTTGACAATTCGGTCGTAGAGTGATGCCACAGCCTCCATAATCTGTTTGGTAGATGAAGTGTGCTTACCCAGGTTGACGGTTCCATGAGCATGCTTCGGCACTTGACGGCCATAGTGGTCTGTCGTGACATCGCCATGGTATCTGAAACGAATCTCAGGGTTCGTCAAAGACTCTATGTCATAGCCCACTGTCAGCACCATCTGGTCTGTAACGAGACGTTTGCTCACAAGGTCGAGAGCAACGGCATCCGCCATCTCCTGGGCAACGACCCTTGCTTTCTGGAATGTGTAGGGTTCTGTA
>SFKY01000108.1 GCA_004554665.1 Bacteroidales bacterium | reverse complement strand
CTACGTTGCCTTCTTTGATTCAGCAGGCTGACAACCTCCACATCTTCTATGAATTGCTCCGCACTACCGGTTGGGCTGATTCCATGAAGAGAGTTCGTGATGAGGATTATGAAGAGAATCATCCGGAATGGGGACGTGACTTGAACGGTAACCTCTCTGTAAGAAATCCGGAGCACAGATATTATGGTTATACCATCTTTGTGGAGACTGACAGTATCTTCAACGAGAAGTGGGGTATTCCTATGCCGGTTCTCGCAAACGGTATCCTTCAGAACTCTGCCGAGATTATGGCAGCCATCAAGCAGCGTTGCGAGGCTGAATATCCTGATGCCACCAATGAAGACATTACCAATGTTGACAATGCCATCAACCGCTTCGTGGCCTATCACTTGATTCCTGCTCGTATTACTTGGGATCGACTCGTGTTCCATCATATTGAATTGGGTTATGCCTACAGTATGCCCGACCAGTTGTCAATTAACTGCTTCGAGTATTACGAGACCATGGGCTCTACCCGTCGCCTTCTCAAGATTACTGAGGGTAAGACCACCGAAGGTAAGCGAATCAACCGTCACTGCACCTACAATCTCAAGGATTACTCAGAGAAAGAAGTTGACCGTCCGGGTATCTTGATTTCCAATACCAACGGTTCTAACCTGAACAACTCAACCAACGGTTTCTATTATCCGATTGATGACATCCTTGTATATGATGAGGACGTTCCAGGAGTAGTATTGAACGAGCGTATTCGTTGGGACATCTCTTCGCTCCTCTCTGAGTTGATTACGAATGGTTATCGTGCCATTTTCGATGCCGGTCAGCATCCGTTCCCGAAGGGCTACTTCGAGCGTCTTACCTTTACTGACGAGACCCGATGTGTTTACCTTCCCTATCAGACAGGTGCCAGCCAGTCGAACTATCAGGCCGATGAGTTCAACATGCGTGGTCAGTACGACCTCACCTTCCGTCTGCCGCCCGTTCCGTATGAAGGTACTTGGGAGCTCCGCTTCTCGGCTTCTTCTAACCCGGGCTTCGGTATGGCTCAGTTCTACTTTGGTACCAACCCGAAGAACCTGATCGCTGTTGGTCTGCCTGTCGACCTCCGTTTGGCTACATCAAGTACTGCCATCGGTTATAGGGCCGATACCGAGGATGAGGATCACAATGAGCAAAACGATAAGGATATGCGTAACCGTGGTTATATGAAACCGCCTATGCACGATGGTATCTCTCGTCAGGGTGCAGTGGTTACTGAGCCGATGAGAAACTCTACCACCTACGCCGGTTACCTCCGTCTGCGTAAGATTATCTGGACCGGTAACGTGAAGCCGTCCGATGTTCTCTACGTTCGCGTGAAGTCAGTTCTGGAAAATGCCAATGCTTGCTTCCTCCTCGACTTGATGGAATGGTGTCCGAAGTCTGTTTACAACGGACCTGAGGGTGAGGATAAATGGTAACATCTTTTTAAGTAAAAAGTTTTTAATCGTCGGTGGCAGCCCAATTGGGCTGCCACTTTTTTGATGGTCTGTGGGCGGGTCGCAAGCGGGTTATTTTTGGGTGCGCGTGCGGCCGGTCCATTTTTCGGGTGGGGCGCAGAGGTCGCGCAGCAGGGAATGGTTGGCGCGGTCTACGGCCGAGTGGTCGAGGGTGGCCAGGTAGATGCGGGTGGTAGCTTCCGACTCATGGCCGAGTGCGTCGCTGATGGTGGCGAGGGGGACGTGCCGGCTGCGTGCGATGCTGGCCCAGGCGTGGCGACTGACGTAGGTGGTGAGGGTGATGGGTAGTTGGAGTTGTCGGCCGATGAGGTGCAGGTAGTAGTTGGCGCTGTGGCAGGCTTGCAGATATTGCTTGCGCTCGTCGGTGTCGGGCCGTGTGATGATGGGCAGGAGGTAGGGCGAGTGGTCGGGCGAGGGATGTCGGTTGAGGATGTCCTGCGAGTATTTTTCCCATTTCACCCTGAGCTCCTGTCCGGTCTTTTTGCGCCGGTAGGTGAGGATGCCTTGCCGGAGGTTATCCTTGCGCAGGAAGGCCATGTCGACGAATGACATGCCGCGATTGTAGAAGGAGAAGAGGAAGAGATCGCGTGCCCATTCCATGCGTCGATGTTGGGTGAGGTTGAGCTGTCGGATGCGTTTCATGGCATCGAGGGTGATGGCCCGTTTGCGGGTTCGTTCCATGCCGGTGAATACGTCGGTGAAGGGGTGGTTCTGCGAGGTGAGTCCTTTCCGAACGGCGCGGTTGTAGAGGGCGCGCAGGTTGCGCAGGTAGAAGGAGGTGGTGTTGGGGTGCAGGCCTTGTCGTTTCAGGTGGTGTTCGTAGCTGTTGACGAGGTCGGTGTCGAGGTCGGTGGGCGCGAGGTCTTTGCCGCAGAGGTATCGGGCGAAGCTGTTTTTCACGGCGTCGTAGGTTTCGGCGGTGCGCGGCCGGTTGAGTTCGTGGCAGAGGGCTATCTGCTCGCTGATGAAGGTGAAGAAACTTTCGCCGCTTTGGCGTTGTAGGTAGATGTCTCTCACTTGCGCGGCGGTGTAGTCCTCGTGCGTTTGTTCGAGTCGGTGTACGATGCGTTGCAGTTGGGTGTAGTCGTCGCGGAGGGCTTGTCGGATGTTTTGCAGGTAGGTTTTGCGCTCGGGGGTGGCGCCTTCGGTGATGATGCACCCGGTCTGTCGGTCCCATTCGTGGGCGTGGATGTGGTGGCGGGTTGTGATTTGTCGAATGCTGCGGTGGTGGATGATTCTGAAGGATAGGGTGCCCCGGGCCTCGCATTGGGTGGAGGGGCGGAAAATGAATTTAATGCTTGTCATATACGTATTATAATGGATGTTTGGTCAGTTCCGACGGGTGTTGCCGATGGGTTTCCGACACGAATAGTGAGTAGTTACGGCGGTGCAAAATACCTTTTTTGTGGGATTGCGGGGATAATTTTTAGGTGGTAATTTTGCAGCACGTTAAGTCAACGATAGTAGTTAGAAAGTTAAGACCACATCCAATTGAATATGCAGATTGAGGGAGGGAGGGGTGCCATCCTGTTTCGGGAAGAGTGCCCCTCTCATTTTGTTTATTTGGGTGGATGGTTGGGTGGAATGTTTTTGTTTTCCGGCAGTTCTTGGTGGTTTGTTTGGGTGGAATGTTTTTGTTTTCCGGCAGGAAAACTGTAGGGGCGTATCGCATACGCCCTGATGTGCGGGAAAAATCCGCCGCGTCGTTGGTGGATGTAGTGGTTTGGTTTGTGTTGTTCGCTCACGTGAGGGCGTATGCGATACGCCCGTACGGTTTTTGGCTGATTGCGTGGGGTGGTTGGTGTGGTTGGTTTGTGTGGTTCGCCCATGTGAGGGCGTATGCGATACGCCCCTACATTTTTTGGCTGATTGCGTGGGGTGGTTGGTGCTGGTTGGTTTGTGTTGTTCGCCCACGTGAGGGCGTATGCGATACGCCCCTACAGTTTTTGGCTGATTACGTGGGGTGGAGCGGTTTTAATTTTCGGGCTCCGGGGTGATTTCGTTGGCGTTTTCCTTTTTCTTTTTGAGGGTGGCCTTGCGTGAGGCTTGTTGTTTGAGCTTGATTCGGATGTCGTCGATGAGTTCGTTGACGTGATTGATGAGGGTTTCGTAAGGGGCGGGGTCGTCGGAGATGGCCACGTAGCTGTTGATGAGGGTGGCCCATGCTTCGTAGGCGCGGTCGGTGGCGCGGCGAGCCTTTTTCAAGGCGCCTTTTTCGGCGAGAGCCCGTTCGCCGCTGCGGACTACGGTCATGGTGAGTACGGTATTGTTGTTGACGCGGATGTGGCTGAGCACTTCCTTGAGGCGCAGGTCGTCGAGTGCTTGGAGGTTTTCTTCGCCGGAGAGCTCGTCAATGATGTTGGTGAGGATGGCGGAGCGCCTGTCAATCATGATGCGCGACTTGAGGTTGTATTTGTCGAGCACTTTCTTGATCTTCCGGGCCGATGGCCCTTGCGGGGTATAGGGGGTCTTGGCCCAGTCGTTGACGATGGTCTTGAGGTGGATGTAGCCTTCGCGGCGTGCATTGTCGGCGGCGGCTATTTGGGGC